>CAKSJC010000088.1 GCA_934462885.1 uncultured Eubacteriales bacterium
AACAGCCGAGGTCATTTTCTCTGGCGTCGGCGGCAATGAAAATATTATATCATATACTCACTGTATGACAAGACTTCGTTTTAATCTAAAAGACACTTCTCTCACGGACACGGAAGAACTGCGTAAAACTCCGGGTATCATGGGCGTAGTCGAAAAAGGAGGACAGTATCAGGTTATAATCGGAAGTGAAGTGCAAAACGTATATGCCGAGTTAAGCAAACTGACAAACAGTTCTGAACAAAACTTAGAAAAGCGTACAGACATCCCCAAAAAAGAAAACGCATTCATAAGAGTTCTTGAAACTGTAGCCGGAATATTCACGCCGATAATCCCGGCTATAACCGGAGCAGGTATTCTTAAAGCCGTAATGGCTCTTTTAGTAGCTTTGGGAGTTATAGACTCATTATCAGAGACATATGCGATCCTTGCCGTGTTCGCCGACGCGGCTTTCTATTTTCTCCCGTTTCTTCTCGCGTACTCATCAGCAAAAAAATTCGGATGCAATATTGTTATCGCAATGTCGATAGCGGGCATACTTCTTCATCCTAATTTTATGAATCTGATCTCGGGAGAGGGCGGTGTAAAACTTTTCGGTATTCCCGTCACACCCGCCTCCTACTCTTCTTCAGTCATACCGATAATTCTGACCGTATGGTTCATGTCGGCAGTCGAACCGTTAGCTGACAAAATATCACCGAAACCAATAAAATTCTTTACAAAACCTCTTCTCACTCTTGTCATAACCGGGTTTGCCGCCGTTGTTTTAATAGGCCCCGCAGGCGCTCTCATCGGCAATCTGATTGCAAGAGGAATATCGTTCCTTGACAACTATGCGCCGTGGCTCGTTCCTCTTATCATAGGCGCCGCTTCTCCGTTCCTCGTTATGACGGGAACTCACTACGGACTTATTCCGATCGGAATAAACAACATTGCTTCTACCGGTATTGACCGTCTTGTCGGTCCGGGAATGCTCGGATCCAATATTGCCCAGGGCGGAGCCTCCCTCGCAGTAGCCGTCAGAACAAAAGATAAAGAAATGCGGCAGCTCGCCACGTCGGCAGGAATTACCGCCGTCTGCGGTATAACAGAGCCGGCTATGTACGGTGTGAGCCTTAAATATAAAACTCCTCTTATACCTGTTATTATAGCCGGCGGAGTATCCGGACTTTTCATGGGAATTTTCGGTGTCGGACGTTATACGACCGGCTCGCCCGGAATTTTAGCGCTTCCCGGATATATCGGAACCGAAGGATTACGCAACGTCGCTCTCGCATGTATCTTTGCAGGCGTCGCGTTTGTTATCGGGTTTATCGGAACTCTTTTTGTCCCTCTATCAGAGAAAGACGAAAGAAAAGCGGAAAACTCTGCGGCAGACATAAAAACCGATATAAAAAAAGGAATAAAGGTTCCAAACAACCCGCTCCCGAAAGATCCGGTAATAACAATTCCTGCTCCGCTTCGCGGAGAAGTAGTTTCTCTTTCGGATGTTCGCGATCCGACATTTGCCGACGAAATTCTCGGTTCGGGAACTGCGATAATACCGGACGGGACTCTTCTAACTTCTCCCGCCGACGGAGTGGTTGAATCACTGCCGGAATCAAAGCATGCCGTAATGATACGTTCGGACGACGGAACTGAGATCCTTATGCACATCGGTATAGACACGGTCGCGCTCGGCGGAAAGCATTTTCGCTCGTTCGTATCGGTCGGAGACCGTGTAAAGCTCGGTGACCCGCTCATAGAGTTCGATATGGATGCAATTAAAAAAGAGGGGTACGATATCACGACCCCGGTGATCATAACAAATTCGGATATGTTTGAAGAGATAAGCTCGGTAACAAAAGCTGCCATCGAGAAAATGCCTCTTCTTAGACTGAAAAAAGCAGTACAAATATAAGAGGAGTTGTAAAATGAAATTTCCAGAAAACTTTCTGATCGGCGGAGCTATGGCTGCAAATCAATGCGAAGGAGCGTACAACGAGGGGGGAAAAGGGCTTTCCGTTCAGGATGTAATGCCGAAAGGACTTCGCGGAGAAATCAGCGAACATCCGACGCCCGACAATCTCAAGCTTAACGGAATAGATTTTTATCATCGGTTCAAAGACGACATCGCAATGTTTGCCGAAATGGGCTTCACGGTTCTCCGTCTCTCAATCGCATGGAGCAGGATATATCCTATGGGCGACGATGAAACTCCGAATGAGGAAGGACTTAAATATTACGACGATGTTTTCGACGAGTGTGCAAAATATGGGATAAAGCCGCTTGTCACTCTGTCTCACTATGAGCCTCCTCTCAACATCGCAAAAAAATACGGCGGGTGGGCAAACCGAAAAACCATCGGATTCTTCACAAAATATGTTCAAACCGTTTTTAATCGCTATAAAAACAAAGTATCACTTTGGTTAACGTTTAATGAAATAAACTCTCTTCTGAACGCTCCGTTTATGTCGGGAGCTATCATGACTCCCAAGTCGGAGCTTGATGAAGAAACTATATTTCGCGCCATGCATTATCAGCTTGTCGCCTCTTCAGCCGCCGTCAAGCTGTGTCATGAAATCATCCCCGGTGCAAAGATAGGATGCATGGTGCTCGGAATAACCGAATATCCTCTTACCCCACGTCCGGAGGACGTTATGAAAACGTATCTCCGCGAACGTGAGACATATGCATTTTGCGACGTTCAATGCTTCGGAGAATATCCCATATATCTTAAAAAGTACTTTGCTTTAAAAAAGATAGATCCCGATATAACAAGCGCGGATCTTGAAGTACTGAAAAATACGGTCGATTTTGTTTCTTTCAGTTATTACTCAAGTATATGCGAAACTACCGTTCCCGAAGAAGCAAAAATGACCGGCGGAAATTTAAGCCGCGGATATGTGAATCCGTATCTCAAATCAAGTGAATGGGGCTGGCAGATTGATCCGATCGGACTTCGCTTTACACTGAACCGTCTCTATGACCGATATCGCAAACCGTTGTTTATTGCCGAAAACGGTATCGGGATGATTGAGCATCCGGTTCGGGATGAAAGCGGAAAAATAACAGTGTACGATGAAGAAAGAATATCATTTATCGGCGATCATCTGCGTTCTGTTCTTCTTGCACTGGAGGATGGCGTCGATATATTCGGCTACACTGCGTGGAGCCCTATTGATTTAATAAGCGCCTCCACCGCTGAGATACGAAAAAGATACGGTTTTATATATGTCGACTTGAACGACGACGGAACAGGTTCAATGAATAGGTACAAAAAGAAATCTTTCGACTGGTACAAAAACGTGATAGCCTCACGAGGTGAGATACTATGAAAAAACTCGGGAAGCCGCAAAAATTCGCTTTCGCTATATGTCAGCATTATGCAGTTAGGGACTATTCAAGGCAGTACGTACCGGAAGGCAAAATGCCTTTCGGTACGTACTGCTTTTTCGCGTCATTTTATTACCTGCAAATTTTCCTTTGAAAAGAGCGTTCTTGTCTTGAAAAACATATTATATTTTGATATACTTGTTATAATTTGATATACATGCAGTAAAAGATCATATGTCTTAGAGAGGTCAAAATGGACGTTCAGACAAAAAGACCTGACGCACGTTATCTGGAGCTTTTATCACGCGATTATCCTACTGTGGAAGCTGTCGCGTCAGAAATGATAAATCTTTCAGCGCAGCGCAGTCTCCCTAAAGGAACAGAGTATTTTTTCAGCGATCTGCATGGAGAATATGACTCTTTCTTAAGGCTTATTCGCAGTGCGTCAGGTATGATAAAATCAAAAATCGACCTGATTTTTGAAAAAAGCCTTTCTTCTTTCGAGAGAGAGAAGCTCGCGCTTCTTATTTACTATCCGGAGGAAGAAATAAAAAAGCTCACACAGAAAGCTCTGATAAATAATGAGTGGCGCAGCATTACCATATACAGACTCATTCTCGTATGTGAATCCGTTTCCGCAAAATATACGCGCGCTGACGTCAGATCCAAAATGCCGAAAAGTTTTTCTTATGTTCTCGATGAATTGCTTAACGTTACCGACGACATAAACCGCGATTACTACTACACGGAAATCATAAATTCTATCCTCGAAACCGGAATAGCCGACGATTTTATCACCTCGCTATGCTCTCTTATCCGTTCTCTTACAATCGATCGTCTCCATATAATCGGAGATATTTTTGACCGCGGGCCGCGGGCAGATAAAATTATAAACGAGCTTATGACGTTCTCGCATATCGATATCCAGTGGGGTAACCACGATATCTCATGGATGGGTGCGGCTTCGGGGAACACGGCTCTTATCGCTAACGTCATCAGAATAGCTCTTGCATACAACAGTTACGACGTTCTTGAAGACGGATACGGACTCAATCTGCGTCCTCTGTCCGTGTTTGCGGCTGAAACCTACCGGGACGATCCTTGCGTGAATTTTTATCCGCACACTCTTGATGAAGTTGTATTTGACAACGTTGAATTATCACTTACGGCAAAAATGCACAAGGCCATCTCCGTTATACAGCTTAAGCTTGAGGGGCTGCTCATAAAGAAGCACCCCGAATACGGTCTTGACGACAGATGCCTTTTTGAAAAATGTGATTTCAGACGCGGAAAAATCAAGATCGGAGAGATTGAATATAATTTCAACGACACAAATTTTCCGACAGTCGATCCCGATGATCCGCTAAAGCTCACTAACGATGAAGCTGCTCTTGTGCGCATTCTTTCCTCTTCTTTTCACCACAGTTCGAAGCTAAACGCTCACATAAAGTTTTTGTTCGCCAAAGGTTCAATGTATCGCACAGCAAACGGAAACCTTATGTATCACGGATGTATCCCTCTAAACAAAGACGGATCTTTACGCGAAATAAAGCTTCCGTTTACAGGTGAGGAAAACAGAACCTACAAAGGAAAAGCTCTCCTTGACAGGATAGGAAAAGCGGTAAACCGAGCCTATTTCGGCGCTTTTGATTCCCCGGAACAAACAGAAGCAAGAGATTATATGTGGTATCTTTGGTGCGGTCCCGATTCTCCGCTTTACGGGAAAGACAAGATGGCGTTCTTTGAGCGCACTCTCATAGGAAAAGAAGCAGCGCAAGAAACATACGCTCCGTATTATCATCTTAATAACGATGAAAAAATCTGCGGGATGATACTTAAGGAGTTCGGACTCTCCCCGGAAAAAGGTCACATAATAAACGGCCATGTTCCTGTACTCCGCGCCGACGGAGAAAGTCCTATAAAAGCAGGCGGACGGCTGTTTGTGATTGACGGCGGAATTTCTAAAGCTTATAGGCTGAAAACAGGTATAGCCGGATACACCCTCATCTACGACTCGCACAGTCTGAGACTTGCGGAACACCGTCCGTATGACGGCGAGGGAGAGAGCATCACTCCTAAAGTAAGCGTAGTTGAAATAATGGATCGCCGCGTCAATATAGCAGACACCGATCTCGGTCATGATATAACTTTAAGAATAGCAGATCTTAAATTTCTTCTTGAAGCATACCGTAACGGCACTATACTTGAAAAATAAATTAAAGCGTACATAATAAAGGTTTTAAGATGACAAAACACGAACAAAAAGCCGCAGAATTATTTCTATCCGGATATAACTGCGCACAATCCGTTTTCTGCGCTTTTGAGGATGAATCAAAACTTGATCATGAGTTTGCAATGAAGCTTTCTTCATCTTTCGGCGGAGGAATGGGACGTCTCAGAGAAGTTTGCGGAGCGCTCTCATCCGCTTTTGCAATTGCCGGATTTTTGTGGGGATACACCGATATTGCATCGGATATACCGAAAAAAGAGCATTACGCTCTTATACAGAAGCTTGCTGCGGAATTCAAAGAAGAGCACAAAACGATAGTTTGCCGCGAACTTCTCACCGGACTCGGAGTTAACTCAAATCCGACGCCTGAGCCGCGGACTGCCGAATATTATAAAAAACGCCCTTGCGTAAAATTTGTTATGACAGCAGCACGCCTTATTGACCGCGAGATCGAAAAACGTTCCGCGGAAAAGCGTTGATGGCGAAAATAAAGCTTTAATAAATGTGATCGTCATTTGCGCGGCGGATATTTTGTAAAACCGCCGAAACATTTCGCTTCCGCATACCCGGAAGCCGTATTTGGGTGAAAAAATGGATTTTGCCGGTATTATCTCTCTAACGCTCCTCGACTATCCTTCGAAAACTGCATGTACGGTCTTTACAAGCGGATGTAATTTTCGCTGTCCGTTCTGCCACAACTCCGCACTTGTTCTTCCGGAAATGATAAACTCGTCGGCAGAGCAGCCGGTTTCCGAAGAAGAACTGTTAAAATTCTTAAAAAAAAGAAGCGGACTTCTCGACGGGATATGCATTTCAGGCGGTGAACCGCTCATGGATTTTGGCGGACTTTGCTCTGTCCTTCCTAAGATAAAGTCGCTCGGTTATTCAGTCAAACTCGACACAAACGGTTCTTTTCCGGACAGGCTGCAAAAACTCATCGCAGACGGGCTTGTTGATTACGTCGCAATGGACATAAAAAACTCTTTTCCGCATTATGCGGAAACTATCGGAATACCTAACTTTGATGTCGCCCCGATAAAAAAGAGTATTGATATAATTATGAGCAGTTCCCTTGATTACGAGTTCCGCACAACCGTGTTGCACGAATTTCACAACAAAGAACGCATTACCGAACTCTGCAGCGGTATAATAGGAGCCTCACGCTACTTTCTTCAGCAATTCAAGGACACGGACAACGTGATAAAAAAGGGGCTGACGCCCCTTTCAGCCGACGAAATAAAGGAAATGGCTTCGGCCGCACAAAAGTTCGTTCCGTGCGAAATACGCGGTATTTGATCTCACCGCTGTCTTAACGTCAAATTTACCGTTTTAACATAT
>CAKSJC010000089.1 GCA_934462885.1 uncultured Eubacteriales bacterium
GTGTTGCGGTTTATGTTCCCGTATGGCATCCCGAAAACTGTATCCAGTGTAATAACTGCGCGTTCGTATGCCCTCACGCCGCTATCCGTCCGTTCGCTATGACTGAAGAAGAAGCAGCTAAGGCTCCTGCAGCTACAAAGTTTACAGCTAAACCCGTTATTAAAACTAATTATAAATTTACAATGTCGGTATCTCCTCTTGACTGTATGGGCTGTACCCTTTGCGTTAAGGCTTGTCCCGTTACGGCAAAGGCAGAAAAAGACGGCACAGACAAGAAAGCTATTGAAATGGTTCTTCAGGAGACACAGCTCGATCAGCAGGCTCCTTTCGACTACGCAGTTAACAACGTTTCCGAAAAGCCCGAACTTATCAACGCTACCGTTAAAGGAAGCCAGTTCAAACAGCCTCTTCTTGAGTTCTCAGGCTCTTGTGCAGGTTGTGCCGAAACATCTTATGCACGTCTTATCACACAGCTCTTCGGTGAGAGAATGTACATCTCAAACGCAACAGGTTGTTCTTCTATCTGGGGCGGTTCCGCACCTTCAACACCTTACACAGTAAACAACAAAACAGGTCACGGTCCCGCATGGGCTAACTCCCTCTTCGAAGATAACGCCGAACACGGTCTCGGTATCTACCTCGGTCAGAAGACGATACGCAACAGACTCATCGCTAAAGTTGAAGAGATGATGGCGTCCGACAAGGCTTCCGATGAATTCAAGGCTGCCGCAAAAGCTTACCTTGATACAAAGAACGACGGAAAGGCAAATACTCCTGCAGCTGAAGCTCTCATCGTTGAGCTTGAAAAAGCAGCTGCAGCAGGATGCCCAATTGCTCCCGAAATTCTTGCGGAAAAGACATACCTTGCTAAGAAGTCCGTATGGATCTTTGGAGGCGACGGTTGGGCTTACGATATAGGATTCGGCGGTCTCGACCATGTTATTGCTTCCGGCGAGGATGTAAATATCATGGTATTCGATACTGAGGTTTACTCCAATACAGGCGGACAGGCTTCCAAATCTTCTAACATTGGTCAGGTTGCTCAGTTTGCAGCGACCGGTAAAGCTATCGGTAAGAAAAATCTTGCCGAAATCGCTATGACATACGGTTACGTTTACGTAGCTCAGGTAGCTATGGGTGCTGACATGAATCAGCTCTTAAAAGCTCTCACGGAAGCAGAAGCTTATAACGGTCCTTCTATCGTTATAGGTTACGCTCCCTGCGAAATGCATGGTATTAAAGGCACGATGGCTAACTGCCAGCTTGAAATGAAGAAAGCAGTTGACGCAGGTTACTGGGAAATGTTCAGATTCAACCCTGCTCTTAAGGCTGAAGGAAAGAATCCTTTCACTCTTGACAGCAAGGCTCCCACCGCAAACTACATCGACTTCATCAAGAACGAAAACAGATACAACCGCCTTGCTCAGGCTAACCCCGAACGTGCTGAAAAGCTCTTCAAGGAAGCTGAAGAAAACGCAAAGGCTAAGTACGAAAGACTCACAAAGCTCACAAAGCTTTACGAAGAATCCTTAATCTTTCGCAAATAAAACCGCACAACCAACAATACAGCCCGATATGACAATTAATTGTCATATCGGGCTGTATTTTGTCTATCACATATATATTCTTTCTGCGGTTGCTTTTTTTAAAATATTAAAAAGCGGTCATTATCCCTCTGTTATATTTCCGTTATCCGCAAAAGAGATTTTCTCTCCGAGATATGCGGGAGCCGGCTTAATTATCGTGTACAAAAAGTCCTTTATTCTTGCGACAAATTCCCTTGTCTCGTAAACAGGCTGCCCACGATAAGGGCGAAGATCGGCTGATACTCCGTAAGCATCAATTCCTAAAGATTTCGCAATATAAAGCGATCTGTACAAATGATATTTTTGAGTTACAATTATAACTTTTTTTGCTCCGAATATCTCTTTGGTACGGTAAACGGATTCATACGTCGAAAATCCCGCGTGATCAAGAAAGATTCTTTCTGACGGAATGTCGTTTTTCACGGCATAGTTTTTCATGGCTTCAACTTCGTTGTAATCCTCTCTTCCGTGGTCGCCGCTCATGAGGATGGTATTGACTTTACCGTTTTTGAAAATATTTATTCCGACTTTCAGCCTATCTTCAAGCATATTTTTCGGAGTTCCGTCCGTATTGATTCCGGCGCCGAGTACAAGAATACAATCGGCTTCTTTCAGATAAGCCTCATCCACATTGAGAATTCTGCTTTTTACAGACAGGCATACATACATATTTATTAAAATCACCAGCAGCAACACAGCAACGCAGGTGAAAAAAAGCGCTTTAATTATTTTTTTCAGTCTTGTTCTTTTCATCATTTATTATTTTAGCAATCCTTTCAGCGTTTTTGCGTTGTTTTCTTTTTTTCGTGCTTTTAATTATCACTTTAATAATTATAACTATAAGAACAATTACAACAGCCCAAATAACAATGTAAGGAAGAGATACGATAAACCATACCGAGAAATCGGTAAACCCTTCGGCTATGTCTTCAAATGTCTCGGACAGACCGTTTTTTACTTTCTCGCCGAAGTTCATTGTCTCCTGAGGCGGAACAACTTTTTTTACTTCTGAAACAGAAATTCTGACCGTGCAGTAAGATATAAGATCGTCGTATTTCCTTAACTGCGATTGATAACTCTCAATCTCGTACGTTACTTCTGATATTCTTGCCTGAAGAGTTATGACATCGTCAAGAGATTCCGCTTTTTCGAGTATATCAATAAGCGCGTCATACTCTGTTCTAAGTGACTTAAGCCTGCTTTCCGTGTCGACGTAACTCATAGTAACATCTTCTGCGTTCTCCGACTTACTCGTCACGTTCCCTATACCGGACGCAGAATTCATAAAAGAGTCATAATTCTTTTCCGGAACACGAACGGTATATTCTGAATTTCTTCTGCTGTATGAATTATAGCTGTCACCGCCGTAACTGTATGAAGATTCTATATATCCGCCATATGCAGATATACACTGTGCAAGAGACACTGTAAATTCATCGTATGTTTCGGTTTCAAAAGATATGCTTGCTGTCTTGATTATCTTCCTGTCCGAAAGATCATTTAAGGAGCTGTCTCCTGAAGTATTTGATGTGATATCTCCGAAATTTCCCGTTTCAGAGTTCATGAAACGTTCTGATTCTTCCGCTTTATCCATATCATTTCCATACTCGTAGAATTTTGTATCGAAATATCCGTTGTCGTAAGAAGAATCAGACATCACTGAATTCTTGGAACAAGAAACAAGCTGAAAACACAAAAGCGCTCCGAAGAATAATGCGGCAATTTTTTTATTCATTTTCGTTCTCCTTAAAATAAAAAATATAAAATTTGTTAATTAGACGCGTGTTCATCACTTTTTGTTCCTCAAAACCTATTCCTTTCGATATTTATACAACAAATCAATATAAAAATACGTTGATATATCACCATTAAAACAACTTCATATGAGCAAAAAAATCAGGTAAATTACATCTATTCTCTTTTGATGATTGACTTTAGCGGTATTTTGAGTTATAATTAAACGTAACAGTATCTAATTTTTAAATGCATCATCGCTACAACATTCGATCACCAAAAAATGTACAGGAGAAATTTTTATGAACAGAGTCTATAACTTCTCGGCCGGACCTTCGATGCTTCCTTTGGGAGTATTAAAAAAAGCTGCGTCCGAACTTGTTAATTACGAATCAGCAGGAATGTCTGTAATGGAAATGAGCCACAGATCACCTGAATATGATGCTATTATCAAAAAGGCTGAGGCCGATTTACGCAAGATAATGAATATTCCCGACAATTATAAAGTTCTTTTCCTTCAGGGCGGAGCCTCTACTCAGTTTGCGGCTATTCCGCTAAACCTTATGAAAACCGGAAAAGCCGACTACATCCTTTCCGGTCAGTTCTCAACTAAGGCATATAAGGAAGCTCTTAAATATGGCGACGCAGTTGCGGTTGCTTCTTCAAAAGACGTAAATTATGTTCATGTACCTGTTACAACACGTGAATCTTTTAGATCTGATGCAGATTACGTGCATATTTGTTTCAACAATACTATTTACGGAACAAAGTATAATTATATTCCGGATACAGGCGATATTCCGCTTGTTGCAGATATGTCGTCATGCATACTTTCCGAACCTGTCGACGTAACAAAGTTCGGCGTTATCTACGCAGGCGCACAGAAAAATATGGCTCCTGCCGGTCTTACCGTCGTTATCGTGCGTGAGGATCTGCTTGGGAACGCTCGTCCCGAAACGCCGTCTATGCTTGACTGGAAGCTTATGGCTGATAACGATTCAATGTACAATACCCCTCCGTGCTACTCTATCTATATGGCAGGGCTCGTTTACGAGTGGATACTTGAATCGGGAGGACTGGAAAAGATCAAAGAGCTTAACTACAAAAAAGCCGACCTGCTTTATGGTTATCTCGATTCCCAGGATTACTATATTGCTCCTGTCGAAAAAGAATGCCGTTCAATTATGAACGTTACTTTCGTTACAGGTAACGAAGAGCTTGACAAGAAGTTTGCAAAAGAAGCTTCGGCAGCCGGGCTTAAAAATCTTAAAGGTCACAGATCGGTCGGCGGCATGAGAGCTTCTATATACAACGCTATGCCATACGAAGGAGTAGCCAAACTTATTACATTCATGAAAGACTTCGCTGAAAAGAACCCTAAATAATTTTTCAAGAGGCACGGAAATATAATGAAAAAAATTAAACTTTTAAATAAAATTGCGCCTGTCGGTATAAATCAATTCAACAAAGATGAGTATGAAATCTCCACATCATTTGAAGCTCCGGACGCCATTATGGTACGCTCCGCCTCCATGCATGATATGGAATTTAACAAAAACCTTTTTGCTATCGCACGCGCGGGAGCAGGTGTCAATAATATTCCCGTAGACGAGTGTGCAAAAAAAGGAATAGTCGTTTTTAATACACCCGGAGCTAACGCAAACGGAGTTAAAGAGCTTACGCTTGCCGCCCTGTTTCTTGCTTCAAGAAATATTGTCGGAGGAATAAACTGGGCTTCAACGCTTACCGAAGATGTTGCCAAGTCCGTAGAAGCCGGCAAAAGCGCTTACGCCGGATGCGAAATTGAGGGGAAAACCCTCGGCGTCATAGGTCTCGGCGCTATCGGCGGCATGGTTGCCAATGCCGCTCGTGCAATCGGAATGAACGTTATCGGCTACGACCCGTTTATCACCGTAGAAGCCGCTTGGAGTCTTTCACGTTCAATTAAGAAAGCCTCTTCCTTTGACGAAATCTTCAAGGAAGCAGATTATATCACTCTTCATGTGCCCGCTACAAAAGATACGAAGAACATGATCAACTCAGGCTCTATCGCCATCATGAAGCAGGGCGTTAAAATAATCAACCTTGCTCGTGCCGATCTGGTATGTGCGGCTGATCTTAAAGACGCTTTGACTGACGGCCATGTATCATCATATGTAACCGACTTCCCGACCGAAGAAGTAATAAATGTTCCCGGCATAATTGCTATTCCTCATCTCGGTGCGTCTACAATTGAGTCTGAGGATAACTGTGCTGTTATGGCGGCAAAAGAAATCATAAACTTCCTCGAAAACGGAAACATAAGAAACAGCGTTAATTATCCGAATATCGAAATGCAGAAAACTGACGCTTCCCGTCTTGTAATTCTGCACAAGAATATTCCGAATATGATCTCGCATATTTCCACGACACTTTCAAATCAGAATATAAACATCGAAAACTTGGCAAACCGTTCAAAGAACGATTATGCATGTACTCTTGTTGACACTTACGCCAATATCACAGACGAGCTTATTTCTGCTATCGAAAATATGGACGGTATTATCCGAGTAATAAGAATTGCATAAGCTTGTGATTTGTTAATTAGATTAAAAAAGCGTTTGACGCATCAATGCGTCAAACGCTTTTTATGTAAGCTTTAATATACCTTTTTATAATAAAGCCGACGCCTCATCATTCAAAAAGAATCAAGTTTTAAGTTTTTTATTCAACAATAACCCGTGCTTCAAGATAATATCTCTTACTTTCGGCTTCTCCCATCGAGAAAGTTTTTCTCGGGAGCGCGCCGTTTCTCGAAACATACGGTAAAAGCTTCTTTTTGTCCATAACATCCATTATAAAGCCTATGCACCCTTTGTTTGAGGTCAACTTTTTTACGGAATCCTCGCCATGGATATAGTCGCATGAAACCCCGCTGTGCGTTCTTATATAATTGTCGATAAAGTTCTGAAGAGTTCCGACGGTCAGCGCGTGGCTCGGTATGCTGAACGTCAGAAGTCTGCTCTCTCCTTCGGCTATAACCTTTATATTTTGCGCATCGTTATATCCCGCCGCAGGAATAGTTATTCCGGAAAGTTCACGCATTACATCGTCCACATCGCATCCGGTCATTATTCTGTAAATAGGCTCAAATTCAAGAGATCTGTCGGACACAGACGTTATTTCGCAGAGAACATATCTTGCAGGATGATCTGTCACACCTGTTGTTTTCTTAATGCTTTCCCAGTGTGTTTTTGCTGCCGCGAGAGAGTGGTTTCCGTCGCCTACCGCATAAACTACTCCCTTTGCCGAGGACTCATATTCTGCGATCTTTTTCATAACGGGTTCAAGATTTTCTCCTGTTATCTCATAACCTTTAATATGTCCTCCGCCCATCATCAGATCAAAATCATAGGCAACTTTGTATTTTAATTTATTCTTTGTGATCTCGTTAAAAATAGCGTTTTTTTCTCCGACGAGGACTAAAATATGCGGCAGTTCTATCTTGGCGGCAGCTCTTACTTTGCATCTTGACGGAATACGTTCAACAACGGTAGCCTCAGTAGCGC
>CAKSJC010000090.1 GCA_934462885.1 uncultured Eubacteriales bacterium
GTTTAGAGGAATGCTTGAAGAAGAAGTTATCAAGGCATATGAAGAAGAACTTGCAAGAGTTGCGGCTGAGCATGAGTCGGAAGCTCTTGAAGCGAAAGAAGCAGAGTTATCTGAGAATATATAAAAATATATATTCTCAATAAGTTAGGCTGTGGCATGATCTGACACAGCCTTTTTCTTTTCTTGGATATTTGAATTTTCTTTGAATGGAATTTTTTTGTTTAATGCTCTCTTTTCCTGAAAATAACCTTCTTTTGCAAAATATAGTTAAAAATAAAAAACGTTATTTCAGCAACAAGCTTGGAGATAAACAGAGGTATCGCCAAAATCCGCGTGAGTATTTCTATAAGAACATATGTTTTTAAAACGAAAACAATTCCTGCCAGCCCATAATATTCCGGTATTGCAAGGCTAAGAGGAGCTTTTGTTTTAAAAACGAACTCGCGGTTTACCGTAAAGTTGACGACAGAAGAAATAAACCAGGCTAAGAAAGCTGCAATTTCAAATGAGGCAACGGGAATTACGGAATTGAGTATCAAAAGCATTATGTAGTCGATAAGAAAAGCAAAAAACGATGAGAACATATATTTAAGAGAACGGGATGCTTTGAAAATATACCAAACAGTTTTTAACTCATTAGCGAAGCAATCTTTATCGATGAGTTTTTTTGATATAAGAACACACGAGAGCGCGGATGGAGCATACAGCGAATTGAACATAATGTTGACTGAATATTCGTTTCCGACTCCTGGAGAGCGTTCAATTATCGGGAGAAGAGTTTGGGATATACCGAAGATACCGTCCGGCAGAGAGCACTTTCCCGCTCCTGACAGAGCAAAAACAATACGTTGAATAAAAACTCTCAGAGTATGAAATTTTGACACATCTTTTTTTGAGCCTGCAACAAATCCTCCTTTTTTATGGAGTGCCGAACTGATTTTTTCTATATCGGATTCGTCATAACCTTCCCTGGCATCAGAAAAGATCATGTATTTCCAGTTTGCGCGGCGTTTGTCATGCTGAGTCCGAACGAGTATCTCTTTTATAGGGTTGCAATCTTTTTTGAAGGAGAAGTCAAAGAACATCACATCGAACTTTTTATTTTGTACGCCTGGACTGCATGACATATTGAAAGATGCGTCTTTTGTATATATAAATAAAGCCGTGTCAACCATAATTACTCACCGGATATTAAAATAAGATCATGCGTTTTTTTCAGTCTCTTCTTTTTCGCGATCGTTTGAAAACAGTTTTGTATGTTTAATAATAACGATAGTTGAGATTAGAACGCAGCCTACGGCAACAGAAATAAAATTTCTGTATGTAAGCAGGAGAGCCGATATAACGGCAAAAACGGAATAAGTTACAATACTCCTTGCCTTGTGACACTTGATTTTTATAACGACTGAGAAGAAAATATAGAGAAACGCGAGAATGAACCCGATTCTTGAAAACGGCAAAAGAGATATCATCACTCCGAACGAAGTAGCGATACATTTTCCGCCTTTGAATGAATCGAACGGAGCGGTAGCATGCCCGAGAACAGGGGCGAGCATAGCGAGAGCGAACGGCAGCTCACGAACGTTCACAAAAATGTATGATAGGAAAACAGGTGCGAATCCTTTGAAAATGTCAAGCACGAGGCAGATAATACCGACTTTCACGCCGCACAGTTTGAAAACATTTGAGCAGCCGGGATTGTGGTCGTCGCTGTTTTCAACGATATCCTGCATGCCGAAAATGATAGGAATTTTTCTTGAAAACATGATAGAGCCTGAAAGATACCCGCATAAGATAAGAATTGTCCATAGAACAGGAGGCTTCATATTCGTTATAACCTACAAAAAAATTTACTTAACAAAATATATTATATACTTGCGGCAATGAAAAATCAAGTAATATAAATAAAAAGATAAAACCTATTTTACAAAACAAAATCCCGATAAGCTGTGCGCCAACAACATTTTAGGCTCATATTGCGACGTACGGTACGGTTCGTTTCCAACGACTGTTAGCGCGAAGTGCAGGAATTCATCAACCGCATTGCAGGACGGTACCGACGGCACGTTTACTGTATTGAACCATAAAAAACAGAGAATTCACGTTTGCGTTCATTCTCTGCTTTTTATGGTTTTATTTAACCGTGATCTTTATCAAATGGCAGTTGTCGTATGCGTTGGCTGTGTTGACATACTGCGGAATTACTTCGTTTACAGTGTTGCCGTTTTCATCGGTGTATGAGGCAATTATCTCCGTGTAGTAGTCGCTGTGCCAGTGTCCGCAGAAGACACCCTTTATTATATCGGCGTTATGAGTGATTAACTCGTACACTTCAAGGCTCGCGCCGCTTGTTCCGTCGGATCCGATGAACGTGTTCGCAAAGTCTGTATTACCTGAGTCGCGCTGCATCAGAGGGGCAAGGTCCTTTTCCGCTGTATTGCGTGTGCAGAGCGGTTCGTGCTCAAAAATGAGTACTACGTATCCGTTTTCTCGTGCTTTTTCAAGATCGGCATTTAGCGGTTCGATCTGACTTTCCCAGAACTTTGATTCACTGTTGTCGAGGCAGATAAGCATTACTTTGTCCTGTAAGACTTTCGATGCGTAATAGAGATCGTTTATCCAGAAGTCGGCAAGGAATTCGATACGCGACTCGTATGAGGTGTCGTCAGCGACCGTGCCTTGCATTATACGTGTGCTATCATGGTTGCCGAGTGTCGCCATCATGGTTACGTCGCGTCGGAACAGATTCTTAACGGTAGCTTCCTTTGCGCCGTGCGATATATAGTCAAGTATATCACCCGCCACAATCAACTGATCGGCGAATTTCGCGTAGTCCATGGCGGCGTCAGCGTTTGGGATTGACTCACCGCCGGCGAGCCACAAACGATTCTCGTAAGTACTCATGAGCGCGGGGTTATTTTCTGCTTTATCGTCTTCGTTTATAATGTTGAAATGCGTATCGTTAAGAAGAATTATTTCAACGGGTGTCGTATCCGTTTTTTCTGTTTCGATAACAACGTCGCGTCCGTATTCTCCGTTTTTGAACATATAGATATACGATGACAGATCGGCGGGATCACCTACGACAGCTAAAGGCTCGTGCTTTGAACGTGTGGAACGGAGAGCTTCAATAAGAGCGCTGATCTCTGCTTTATCATCATTTGTCGCGTCGGGTGCGTCTAAAGCGTCAAGCGCGGCTTTTATGACATATGTGGATATCGTTTCAGCCATAGCCGTGGGTCTTTTTACGCCCGCAATGTTACGGACAAATTCGACAATAGGCGTTCCGTCGACGGCGCTCTTTGTTTCGCCGGTCATAACGTATTCTTTACCGTATTCTCCGCTCGCCGCTTTGATTTGCGCTTCTGCCCAGTGACCTGAGATGTCGGTGTATAACGAAGTACCGTTGCCCGTTGGTTTTCTGCCTGTCATACGGTTGACGATCGTTACGGCTTCCGCACGTGTTATGGCGCGCTCCGGTCCGAATGATCCGTCGGGGTAGCCGCCTGCATATCCGTTCGCGACAGCATGGTATATTGCAAGATCGTATGTATTGTCGTACCCAACATCGGAGAATTCTTCGATCTTCGACGTATTATCGTATATGAGCGAGACATTATACACGAGCTTAGCGAAATCCGCATAGTCAAAATCGGTTGCGCACTTTTTCTCAATGTTATATATAAGCTGAACAAACTCGCCTCTCGTGATTGCGTCATTCGGGCGGAATCTTTCTTCGCCGGCGACTTTATAGAGTAATTCTTTCTTCTCAAAGAATCCGATATACGGAGTGTACCATGCGTCAGAAGGAACGTCAGAAAAAGAGGTCGGAAAATCGTCGTTAACAATAGAGTTTTCATCGGCAATGATGGGAAAGAGAAGCGTTACTGCTTCGACTTTCGTCATAGTGCGCTCAGGCTCAAACCTGCCGTCTTCATATTCTGCGATAAACACAGCTTTGTCGTTTATTGCAATATCTGCGGTATCGGCAGCGGCGTTTGAAATTGAAACACATCCGAAGGCGAGGACGATGCTAAGTGCAAGAGCAAACAGTTTCTTTGCCTTTTCCATTTTGTCATCTCCGTTCAAAAATAATTCCGCGAAGAATTTTAATAATATAACGGATTTTTTATTTTCATCATATGCCCGCTTAGAAGACTGAAAGCGTACTCGGTTTCGCAGAGAACGTATGTGCTTTCGCTCCATCTCACAGAGAGTTGAATTTTGCCGCGTCAAATATTTTTGCTTTATGACCGACAGGTATTTTCGAGAAGTTTTTTCTTGAAAATCTTTGCGACGGGATTTTCTTCCCTCAGGTCTATATTGCAGATTACGTATCTTTTTCCGTTATATACTTTTTCAGCGCATACGAGAACTTTTTGCCAATCTCCGTTGTCGTCCATGTTTCCGCTTGTCAGAATAGGAGTGAATCCTTCAGCCGTAAAGGTATTATACACTATCGGGGTTATCATATCCTCGTTTTTGTTATACCAGTATGAAAAATCCTTTTCTTTGAATGATGATACGGCAGGATGTCCGGTCTTGCGGCTGGCAAAGTGAACGGGAAGCATTCCGCAGGGCTTAACTTTTACTGTTTCGCCGGCTATCTGATATTCGCCGGATTCAAGCATATAAAAGAGCTCTGTGTTTTCATCGGGTTCATATTTTCCGACATCTGTGAACACTTCTATATTCTGATCGGCATATGTCACTGCGTTTCCGTTTTCGTCAAGAAGAACAGCGCGAAGAGTGAACGTTTTTCTGCCGTCAACCTTATCAATAACGAATTCAGCGGTTGAAACATATGTTACATCGCACGGCGTAACATATGCCGAACTTTCTGCCGTCATGTCGCCAAGCTCGTAAACGACTTTATATTTTCCGCTGTTTACGGTGTCGTTGCATACATAAGATTCGACGGAGATCTTTTCTCCCTCAAAATATGTAAATCTGTCAGTGCGGAGAGACAGCATCATTGGTTCGAGTGCGTCTCTGTAAGCAAAGTATGCGGGCTTGGGGTTTCTGCGGCAGTCCATGATAGTTTTCATCCAACCGCTCGGCCAAGCGTCGATAAAGAGGTGTATGGCGTTTGACACCATTTTCGGGTTACGCCTGTACGCTTCCGTCATCATTTTTACGCCGAACGCCTGGAAAGTCTGACTTTTTTCTACCCAGTCTTCGAGAGAGTCGCCGTCGTCGTAGAAGAAATAGTGGAACATTGCGGTTTGCGCATTTACGATATTTTTCGGGTTAAACGGCTCGCGGAGCCATTCTTTCGGATACATCTCGCGCATTACTTCGGGGAAATCCAGTCCTTCGACTCCGTATTCACCGCAGCCGTAGTACCATCCCGGCTTGACGGGAAGCCAGTATCCCTTATAAAGAAGTCCGATATCAATACCGTGACCGTTGTACCACATGGGATAACAATGGTTGTCAGGCATAGATTTGCACGGAGGATCGTAGTCGCCGTCAACATGCTTTATAACGCGGTCGGGATTATGAAGCTTGACAACTGCGTCGCAGCAGTCAAAGAATGACATTAGCTCAGAACGGACAAGGTGTCTGTGAGGTTCGTTATTGGCATTCGGAAACGGTTCGTTTATATATGAGATAACTATATTACAAGCGTGATTGCGGACTATTCGCTCCATTTCTTCAGCTTGACGAACTCCTTCCGCGAATTTTGTTCTTCTCATTCCGCCGAAGAGCGGGAGGTCGGTCTGAGTCATAAGCCCGAGGCGGTCGCAGTACGTATATACTTCGTCCTGTACCGGGCGCTGCGTTATTCGGAGATAGTTCATGTTGCAAAGCTTGGCGAGAAGAATATCGTCTATGAGCTGATCGAAATCGCCGCGCAGAACGTCCTGCTGTTCAAAGCCCATGGTGTTAGCGCCGCGAAGGCGTATCTTTCTCCCGTTTAAGTAGAACATACCTTTAGGCTGTGAGTTTATGTCTTGAGTGAATGTGCGAACTCCGAACTGTTTTGCTTTTTTGTCGCAAAGCTTATCATCGCAATAGACTTCAGCTTGTATTTGGTAAAGATACGGCGTGTCGAGATCCCATATCTTTGGATCGTTTATCTCAAATGGGATCTTGAATAGGTTTACTCCCTTTTCGGCGCAGATCTTTGTTCCTTTGCCAAGTTCGTCTTTTATTCCGGCTTCGGTGAGGGAGTCTCCCATACCGACTGTTTTCATGGTTTCGGGGATATACTCAAAATTTTCAACTGCGGTCTCATCGAAGTTCTGACCGTATATGGAAAACTTTATCTTAAGATGTTTTTTTGCATAGTCGGCGTTCTGAACCTCGACCCAGATTTCATCTTTTCTTACGAAAATATCTGAAATGTTGATTCTGTTTCTTATTTCAAGAGCAACGTCGCCGTACAAACCCATCCCCGGAGGACAGTGATGCCAACCGAGGGCGGGGTCATCCCATCCGAGACCCGTAGCGGCGTAGAGCTTGTCTCCCTCTCTGCGGACATTGTCGGGACCGGTGGTTCCAAGGTAAACGAAATCGTTGAAAAGCTCTATCTTAAGCGTATTCTTTCCGGGTACGATATTTTCGTCTATACAGAATTCAAACGGAGAGAAAAATCCCTCATGCATACCGACGAAAACTCCGTTTATATAAACGACGGCTTTGTAGTCCACGCCTTTGAAATGAATGTAATACGCCTTATCTTTGTTTATATTTGGGATTTCAAATTCTGTTTCGTAAGTTTTTTTTGCGTATCCTGTAGGTCCGCCGTAATCCGGAATCGTGACTTCTTTTCCGTC
>CAKSJC010000091.1 GCA_934462885.1 uncultured Eubacteriales bacterium
AATGTCCTTGATAAAAACAAGAAATCCGAACCCATTCCCTATCGGAATCAAGTTCGGATTTCTCAAGTATGGTGGAGACGGCGGGAGTCGAACCCGCGTCCGAAAACATATCCATGCAACTTTCTCCGGGTGCAGATCGTCTTTTATTTTTCCCGCCCGTGTCTCCGGCGATCAGGATACACAGGTCGGTAGCTTTTTAATGCGTGACGGATGCAAAAGCAAAGTCACCGTTCACGTTCGCCACTCATGTTATGCCGTGGTCAAATAAGGACGCACTCCCATTCGGGACATTTCAGAGCCGTGGCACTCTCCGAACGGACAGCCGCACTTAGGCAGCGAGAGCTAATTTATCGTTAGCATTTATTTTTTTGTTGAGGATTATTTAAGAGATTCCCCATCTCTACCCGCTTATCGCACTTCAAAATCCCCGTCGAAACCTTTACGTCCCCGTATTATCTTTAAGAAACCGACTTCTTGACGGAACTTAAACACCGTTACGACCGCACGGTGAATTTTTGTGCATATTCATTATAACTCTTTTTTTTAGTTTTTACAAGAGCAAGTTAAAACTTTTCACTGTTTTTTTACTCTTTCCGAAGCATATCAAATTATTTCAATCTCGGAAACATACAAGTTTATCTATGATTTCGGTCTTAATCATCATTCGTTCGTCCGCGAGATTTCAGCGCACGCTCAATTTCACGTCCGGCTTCATGTTTTGCATCAGCTTCACGTTTGTCCCAAAGTTTTTTGCCTTTACATAAACCAACTTCCATCTTTATGTTAGAGCCGGAAAAATAAAGAGAAAGCGGTATAAGAGTATAACTGTCGCGCGTCACATACTGACTTAACTTAAGTATCTCTTTCTTATGCATGAGAAGCTTTCTCGCCCTCATAGGATCACGGTTGAATATATTTCCCTTTTCATAAGAAGAAACATGAACACCAAGGGCAAAAAGTTCTCCGTCAATTACACGGCAGTATGAATCCTTAAGATTTACCTGCCCGTTTCTTATGCTTTTCACTTCCGTTCCGTATAAAGCGATACCGGCCTCATATGTTTCATCGACAAAATAATCGTGCCTTGCTTTTCTGTTTACGGAAATAATTTTCTTTCCTTCATTCTTTTGAGGCATATTTTACCTCCGATCTGCATTTCATGCGTCAATTATATCACAAAATCCAATAAATGTCAAACAGTCGCAGGCGTTTCTCAGAAAACTTTTCTCATTCACCGAGTTTCATGTATCCGTCTTTTATTAATCCGCATTTTTTCATTATCCAAGTAAACAAAACCGACAAAACAGCGGGAAGTATAACACATAAAAGTGCAATACCCGCAAACACTCTCACGTTTGCACCTGACGCCGATATAATACCGATAGGTCCTACAAGCCCGCACGTCCCCATGCCAGCCGAAACTCCCTCGCATTTAAGTCCGAACACCATCGTCGAAAGAGGTCCGCAGATTGCCGACGCAAGAGTCGGTGGGATCCATATCTGCGGATGTCTGCATATGTTGCCCATTTGGAGCATAGATGTTCCCAGTCCTTGGGACACAAGTCCGCTCCACCGATTTTCTTTAAAACTGCAAAACGCAAATCCTACCATTTGACAGCAGCATCCGACCGCTGCCGCTCCGCCTGCAATTCCGCCGATACTTATCATAGCGCAAAGAGCGGCGCTTGATATCGGAAGCGTAAGAACTACTCCAACTATTACAGACACGACTATACCCATAAGAAAAGGCTGATAATCCGTAGCGGTATTGACGTATTTGCCGAGATAATATACTGCGTAAGCGATACCGGGACAAACCAGCTTTGCAACCGCAACACCCGTAAGTATTGTAACAAACGGAGTCACGAGAATATCAACTTTAGTTTTCTTTGAAACGAGCATACCAATTTCAACGGCAACTATGACAGCTGCAAATGCCCCCGCAGGTCCGGCGGTAACGGAAGTATCCGAAATCATTGTTCCTATCGAATAACCGGCATACCCTACCGTCGCAGCCGAAAAGATAACAAGAGGATGCGCTTTCATAGAGTATGCAATCGCAACGCCGATCGCCATTCCGGATGAAGCTGCCGCAAATCGGTTGATATCGGAAAAAATACCGATATTCACAAATTTTCCGATAGTATTAAAAATAGTTCCGATAAGAAGCGACGCAAATAATCCGAGCGCCATAGCGCCCATTGCTTCTATGAAATACTTCTTCATGTATCCTTTAATTTTTTCGCTCATTACAGTCTCCTTCGGAATAAAAACAAATATCGGAAAAAAACTTGCAAATAACCGCTTAGTTGAGACTCGGAAATTTGTGTTCCGAGAAAAGTGTGAAGCCGCAAAACGACAGGCAAAACTCAAGCAGGCAGCCATCTGCAAGTACCGATTGTTGTTCTACATATTTTATGTATATTATACCATTTATAAATATTACGCTTCAACGTATAAACTTACATACTTTAACATAAAAAAAATTCTTTTTTGGTTGATTTAGTCCTAAAATTGTGATATATTAGTTTTATCATTTTCAAAAGGTACTGCTATATGACAAAAACAAACGCTATGCGTCTTCTTGAAAACGCGGGAATAGATATAGAAACCGTAAGCTATGAAGTAGATGAGTCCGATCTCTCCGGAGTTCACGCCGCAAATCTACTTGGCATTGATTCCGACTGTATGTTCAAAACTCTCGTATGTGCGGACGATCGCGGAGGACATCACGTTTTCTGCATTCCGGTCGCATATGAACTTGATTTAAAAAAATGCGCCGTCGCTGCAGGAGTAAAAAGAGTTGAGATGATACCGCAGAAAGAGCTTCTTCCGCTTACAGGATACATGAGAGGAGGATGTTCGCCCGTTGGGATGAAGAAAAAATTCCCCACCTATATAGACGAAACAGCAATGCTGTTTGAAAAGATTTATGTGAGCGCCGGAATGCGAGGACTTCAGCTTTTTGTCAATCCTCTTCGACTCGCCGAATATACTGAAGCAAAATTTGCCGATCTTACTTCGTAAAATCGGCAAATTTTATTTTTCAGTTTAATAAGACATATACGCCGTATGCCGCTGCAGTAGATGAGCATGACGTTCAATTCTCGTGTTTCATGATACGAACGGCGGTACAGCCGTCAAATTCATCCATCATGACTGAAACGACTTCATCTTTTGACGTAGGGATGTTCTTCCCGACAAAGTCGGGTCTTATGGGAAGCTCCCTGTGGCCTCTGTCAATAAGCACCGCGAGCTGTATGGACGCCGGACGTCCGTGCTTGAATATCGCCTCTATCGCCGCTCTCGCGGTTCTTCCCGTATAAATAACATCGTCAACTATTATAACGTTTTTTCCTGTTATACTACCCGGAATATAACTGTCTGAAGCAGACGGAAGTTCAGTCGTTTCCGTCAGATCGTCTCTGTATAAGGTTATATCGATATATCCGACCGGAACGCTCGTTCCCTCAAATTTTTTTATGTTCTCAGCAAGAAGCGAAGCGATCGGAACTCCCCGTCTTTTTACACCGGCTAAAAAAATTCCGTCGGTTCCCTTATTTCTCTCGATTATCTCGTGAGTCATTCTTGCAAGCGAACGTCTAACGGCAGCTTCATCCATAAGTTCCGATTTAATCTCAAGCATTTTTACCTCACATAAAACAATCAATTCACAAACGCATCCATATTCCGGATTCGCGCTGTATTTAAATTTCAGAGCCGATATCAAACGCGCGGCGAAAGGTATCGGCTCATTTTGTATGTTTGTTTATTACCGTCTGTAATAATCTATAAAGTCAATCTTTATATCTCCGCTCTTATCCTCTATAAGCTCGAAATAAAGCTTTTTCGAAGAGTCACTGTCAAGATCGTTGCGGAACGTTCCGTCGTTTCTGTATATCATATACGTAACGTTGAAAGCCCACTTGTCGCTTCCGTCTTCAAGTTCCGTCTCGGAGAGCTGTTCGATTTCTATATTATAAACCATCTGAGGAGTAAACGCGACATACGGATCATTCGACTCATAGTATTTTTCTGTGAAAAGCTCATTGTACTTTTCCGTTTCACCGTGCGTCACTATTCTGAAGTACTCCGCGAAAAACTTGACCGCGTTATTATATTCGTCAATCTCGTCGTCAAGAACAGCAACAGACACATTCCCGTTTTTATAGTGAACATATCTGTCAAGCTGCATATAATATTCGTCTTCGGTAATGTCACGATCGAAATCGGCTTCATAAAAGTTATAGCTGTAAAGTCTGTCGGAATACATTGATTTAGGAGAATCGTTCTTTTTTTCAAAAATCTCCGGATGTTCAAGAATAATATAACTTATCGCCGCAAGCACGCAGATAACCGCTAGGGCGATCAGCATTTTTTTCTTTTTGCTCAAAGATTTTTTTACTTTTTTGCCGCTCTCCATGCCGTATCTCTCCCAAACTTACTCGGCAAGCCATTCTCCGAGATACTTCTTTAAGTTCTTCGCGCCGATCTTTATGCCTTCGATATTATTTTCAAGTCCTTCAAACTCGATAGTAACATAACCGTCGTACCACCAATGCTTAAGAACCTCAATACTCTGTGCGATTTTAGCTTCGCCGTGTCCGATAACAGTTCCGCGGAGCCAGTTCTGAGCAATTGTTCTGAACCAACCGCCTGCTGATGTGACACCTATATCCATACCGCTCTTCCAAAGAAAATCTTTAACATGTACATGGAATGCAAAAGGTGTAAGGATGGATGTTTCAACTACCGGGTCAAGGTCATTGCACATAAAGTTTCCGACATCCATAAGAGCGCCCATATTCGGATGGTTGACAGCCTCTATAAGTTTTGCTACACGTTCTCCGCCCTGAACTAAGTTTCCGTGGTTCTCCACCATTGTCTTTACGCCTTTGGACTCAGCATATTCAGTTACCTTGCGGATACGGGGAGCAAGGAGTTCAAGCGCTTGATCGTATGTACCTTTGAATGCTCCGCCGACATCATGTCTCATAAGAGGAGCGCCCATTTCGGCAGCATAGTCTACCATTTTGCAGAGATACTCTACATTTTCGTCTGGCATTGAACCGAGAAGCTGCCCGCCGACAGAAAAGCAGGCTATCTTCATACCGATCTCTTCGGCATGCTCCCTGATATTCTTTGCAAAGCCTTCTTTTTTCATATAGTCGTCGTCAACATATTCGATAGCGGAAAAACCCATTTCCTTAGCCTTATCCATAACCCCAAGATATCCAAGCTTATCGTCGTCGATAAGGTTTCCGAAGCTATATGACGAAACGCATAATTTCATATTAAACTTAGCCATAATAATACTCCTTTATAATGACATTTCCGATCTTTGCGGAAGTTATTTGTTAGCATTATATCAAATAAAAAAAGATTTTTCAAGACAAAAAATAATTATTTTATTTTTTCCGTTCAAAAACCTTGACATAACCGAAGAATGCATTTATAATTAATTCGTTGCATTGAAATAATATTACGTTTTTCATATACTTAAAGGAGTTATTTTATGTTTGACAAGGTTAAAGAAATATTGGTTGACGAACTGTCCATCAATTCTGACGACATCACACCCGACGCGGAACTCGTAAACGATCTCGGAATTAATTCTCTTGAACTTGCGGATCTTGTTTTACTCTGCGAAGAAAAATTCAATATTGAAATCGGAGATGAAGTCGTACATAAGTTCATCACCGTGGGCGACGTTGTCGACTATCTTACAGAAGCAACAAATAAAGCTTAATAATTCAAATTTCAATAAAGCGTGCGGCATTTTTTGCGACACGTTTTTTGATTACTCCGGAGAAAAAATGGACGATAAAATCAATATACGCGGAATCCTTTTTGACAACATAAGCCTTGATGAAACAATCTCGAAGCTTATGTCATATCTTGATTCAGGAAAAAAAGCTGCGCTTTATACGCCTAATTCCGAAATCGTACAGGCTTGTATAGAAAATCCGGAACTTTACGACATAATAAACTCAGCTGAAGTGATCATTCCTGACGGCATCGGAGTTGTTAAAGCCGCAAGAATACTGAAAACTCCTTTCAAAAACGGAAAGGTGGCAGGTATTGAAGTTGGAGAAAAGCTCATAGAGTGCCTTTCATCAACCGAATACAAAGTTTTTTTCCTCGGCGGCAAACCGGGAGTAGCTGAAAAAGCCGGAAATGTACTCACCGAAAAATATCCCGGTATTAAATTCGCCGGTTTTTCTGACGGTTATTTCAAAAAAGAAGGCGAAGAGAACGACGCATTGATCCAAAAAATTAACGATTCCGCCCCTGATGTGCTTTATGTATGTCTCGGAGCTCCCGCTCAGGAAAAATGGATATATAATAACCACGATAAGCTTACGTCGGTCAAACTCATGCTCGCTCTCGGCGGCTCTCTCGACGGATATGCCGGAGATGTAAAGCGTGCGCCGAAAATTTTTATAAAACTCGGTTTGGAATGGTTTTACAGGCTTCTCAAAGAACCGTGGAGAATTGGCCGAATGATGAAACTGCCTAAATTCTATTTCGGTACATGGAAATATAAAATTCGAAAAAAATAAAACATTCCCCGCATCCAAACTCCATTGAAAGAGATAAATTCCAACGGCAGTCATCTGTCGTTGATTTTGCTTTGTAAATAAAAATTCCCCCGCGTCAGTTTATACCGACGCGGGGGAATTTTTATTTACTCTTCAACTATTTCCGCGCTCTGCATAAC
>CAKSJC010000092.1 GCA_934462885.1 uncultured Eubacteriales bacterium
GTGTGAACACAAGCTTTTCACGCCGACGATAGATCATTCAAAGGAACATTACTCTATCGTTATTCCCCCGCCGAACATTACCGGACAGCTCCATATGGGTCATGCGCTTGACAATACTCTTCAGGATATTCTTATCCGCTATAAGAGAATGCGCGGCTTCTGTACCCTTTGGGTTCCCGGAACAGATCACGCTTCCATAGCTACCGAAGCGAAGATCGTTGAAGCTATGCGCAAAGAAGGTCTTACAAAAGAAGATATCGGAAGAGACGGATTCCTCAAGCGCGCATGGGACTGGAAAGAAAAATACGGCGGACGCATTATAGAACAGCTAAAAAAAATGGGCTCCTCGTGCGACTGGTCAAGAGAACGCTTCACTCTCGACGAAGGATGCAGCAGAGCTGTCAGAGAGGTATTCAAGCGCCTTTATGACAAAGGACTGATCTACCGCGGCGAGAGAATAATAAACTGGTGCCCGCACTGCAAAACTTCTATCTCCAATGCCGAAGTCGACTATGCGGAGCAGGACAGCCATTTTTGGCATATCAAATATCCGCTTGTCGGGGGAGGCGGATATGTCGAAATCGCGACTACCCGTCCGGAGACTCTTCTCGGAGATACCGCAGTCGCCGTAAACCCGAACGACGAACGTTACAAACACCTGATCGGACAGTATCTCGTGCTTCCGCTTGTCGGAAGAAGAATACCGATCGTTGCCGACGAACACGCAAAATTAGACAAGGGAACCGGAGCCGTAAAAATAACTCCCGCGCACGACCCGAATGACTTTGAAGTCGGCAGACGCTGCTCTCTTCCCATGGAGGTGGTTCTCACCGAAGATGCGAAAATAACGGATAACTATCCGAAATACGCGGGAATGGATCGATACGAAGCCCGCAAGGCTATCGTTGAAGACCTTCGCGCCGGCGGATATCTTTGTGAGATTGAAGACTTAAAGCACGAGGTAGGCACCTGCTATCGCTGCGGAACTACTATCGAACCTATGGTGTCTTTGCAGTGGTTTGTTAAAATGGAGCCTCTTGCAAAGCCCGCAATCGAAGCTGTACGAGACGGCAGAATAAAATTCGTTCCGGAAAGATTCGACAAAAACTACTTCCACTGGATGGAAAACACACAGGACTGGTGTATCTCGCGCCAGCTTTGGTGGGGTCACAGGATTCCCGCGTTCTATTGTGACGACTGCGGCGAAACGGTGGTTACTCTCGATGAAAATCCCGTCTGCCCGAAGTGCGGCGGTCATATGACGCAGGATCCAGATACGCTTGATACGTGGTTTTCCTCAGCCCTTTGGCCGTTTTCTACTTTAGGCTGGCCCGACGAGACAGAGGACTTAAAATACTTCTATCCGACAAGCACTCTTGTTACGGGTTACGATATCATAACCTTCTGGGTATCGAGAATGATTTTCTCGGCTCTCGAATACACGGATAATATCCCGTTCGACACAGTCCTTATTCACGGACTCGTGCGCGATGCCCAAGGGCGCAAGATGTCAAAATCACTGGGAAACGGTATAGATCCGCTTGAAATAATCGACAAGTACGGCGCGGACGCTCTCAGATTCGCTCTCGCAACGGGAAACAGCCCCGGAAACGACATGAGATTCTCGGATGAAAAGATTGAATCCGCACGCAACTTCGCAAACAAGCTTTGGAACGCGGCAAGATTCGTTATGATGAATCTCACGATAGACAAGACAGAGCTTCCCGACCGCGATAAACTTGCCTCCGAGGACAAATGGATTCTCACAAAGTTTGAGGAATGTGTATCCGCCGTTACATCTAACCTTGACAAGTACGAAATAGGCGTGGCGCTTTCCTCAATTTACGACTTCGTATGGGATATATACTGCGACTGGTATATCGAACTTTCAAAATCATCCGTTTCCGCCGGCGGCGAACGCGGTGAGTGCGCACAGAATGTCCTCGCGTATGTTCTCCGCGAAACTCTGAAGCTGCTCCATCCGTTCATGCCCTTCATCACGGAAGAGATATACGGAGGACTTCCGGGCGAAGAGGGATATATCATGATCAAGGAATACCCGATGTACGACGAAAGTCTCATTTTCGACGCCGAAACCAAAAATATGGAAAAAGTCATCGACGCCATCCGCGCTATACGTATCCGCCGCGCCGAGATGGGAGTAGTACCTTCCCGTAAGGCTCAGGTGTTTATTGAAACGCGCTACCCCGAAGCATTTGAGGGAAGTTCTTCGTTCTTTGAAAAGCTTGCGTCCGCATCGGCAGTATCGATAGTCGATTCGTACAGCGACGACACGGCGGTACGCATTATCACGGACTCTGCTGTCATCCACATTCCGCTTGCCGACATGGTTGACTTTGAAGCGGAGCGCGCGCGTCTGACGAAAGAACTTGCCGCGACAGAAGCCGAAATAAAGCGTGCCGAAGGAAAGCTTTCAAACGAAGGCTTCACATCCCGCGCTCCTGAAGCGGTGGTTGCCGCAGAACGTGAAAAGCTTGAAAAATATAAGGAAAAATACGAGAGCATAAAGGCGTCGATCGCCAAATTAGGATAAAAACGAAGCAAGCGGCTTTTGGAAATGCATGAAACCGGCACAGTTTGGCACAGTTCCGAAAGCCTCGTTTTCCGGCAATATCCAAACTATAATCCGAACAATAAAGGGATCATTCATGTTAGATTTACCGAAGGTCACTATAACCGAAAAAGGAGAACGCCACGCAAAGGACGGTCATCCGTGGGTGTTTGAGGGAGAAGTCGTCGCCGTCGATACAAGACCGGAGGACGGAGCTCTAGTGAACGTGTTCTCAAAAAAAGACCGCTTTATCGGAACGGGATTTTATAACTCGCATTCAAAGATCCGAGTCCGTCTTATTTCGGCAAACGCGAACGATAAGTTTGACCGCGCATTTTATGAAAGGCGTATTAAGTACGCCCTCGATTACCGCAGAACCGTAATGGGAGACGATATGCACGCTTCCCGCCTGATTTTCGGCGAGGCGGATTTGTTTCCGGGTTTCACCGTAGATTTGTTTGAAGATGTTCTGGTGTGCCAAGTGCTCTCACTGGGCATAGAGAATATCAAAGATATGCTTTTTGATATTTTATTAAAGCTTCTCCCCGAATACGGTGTACATCCGAGAGCGATATATGAGCGGTGCGACGTCGCTATACGCGAGCTTGAGGGCATGGAGCAGTTTAAGGGATATTACAAGACGGCAGGGTTGGGATTATCGGACGGCTCCGACATGGACGGTCACGTGACGATAACCGAAAACGGTATAAAATTCGACGTCGATTACGTAAACGGACAGAAAACGGGATTTTTCCTCGATCAGAAGTATAACCGCAGAGCGGCGGCTAAACTTGCACGCGGACGGCGTGTTCTCGATTGCTTCACGCACACAGGCGCGTTTGCCTTGAACTGCGCCGCCGCAGGCGCTGAGCATGTCACAGCGGTGGATATTTCCGCCGCCGCGATTGCGCAGACAAAGAAAAACGCGGAGTTAAATTCCCTCGCCGGAGTTATGTCGTTTGAAACGGCAGACGTTTTCGAGCTTCTTACATCCATGGTAAACGAAAAGCGCCGCGAATACGACTATATTATCCTTGATCCGCCGGCTTTTACCAAGTCGTCTTCAACCGTGCGCGACGCTTACCGCGGTTACAAGGATATTAATATGCGCGCCATGCGCTCGCTTCCCCGCGGAGGATATCTTGCAACCTGCAGCTGTTCGCATTTTATGGAAACTCCTCTGTTTTGCAAAATGCTGCGCGAAGCCGCGTCAGACGCCGGAGTTTCTCTTCGCCAGATAGAAGAACGTACTCAATCGCCGGATCACCCCATCCTCTGGAACGTTCCCGAAACCGATTACCTCAAGTTTTTCATATTCCAAGTGGTATAGGAAAAACGCGGCAGACGCAGAGAGGCGAATGAAAACTTTCGCAAAAGCTCATCTTTCCTCTTCCGCAATATAAAAACAAAAAGGAGATATCCGCCGATATGAATGACAAGAAAAAAAACGCGGCGAGCGGCGAAAAGAACTCGTCTTTAATGCTTGCCGCCATGATGATGGGTGTGATAATTCTTCTCTCCAAGATACTGGGACTTCTTCGGGACTCGATGATAGGTTCGGCTTACGGAACTACCGATCTTGCGATTGCCTATGAAACGGCTTCGAAGCTTCCCGTCACAATATTCGACTTTATCCTCGGAGGAGTCGTTACCTCCGCTTTTATTCCGATATACAACAGCATTGCCGTTAAAAAGGGAAAAAAAGACGCGCTTTCTTTCGCGCAGTCATACGTAAATCTCATTCTTGTGATAACGGCTTTCGTTTCGCTCATCGGAGTGGCGTTTGCTCCGTATCTTGTAAACTTTATCGCGCCGGACCTGACAGCCGAGACTGCGGCTCTCGCCGCGCAGCTTACGAGAATAATGTTCCCTATGGTAATTTTTGTCGGACTTGCGTTCTCGTTTGTGGGTTTTTTACAGTCAGAGGGAGAATACAATATTCCCGCTGTCATAAGCCTTGTTTCAAACCTTATAATGATAGTTTACCTCGTCTTTTTTAATAAAAAATTCGGCGTGTGGGGGCTTTCCGTATCCATGCTTGTCGGCTGGGGTGCGCAGGCTGCCGTTCAAATACCCGCTGTCATCAAAAAAGGTTTCAGATACCGCCTTACGGCGCCGCTCGCTGTTCCCGAAATCGGACGCGCGGCGAAAAACACTTTTCCGATCCTCATTGCAACGTGGACGACTCCGCTTTGCAATCTCATAAACACCCGCATCGCTTCCGGTATCGAGGGGGGGCGCGCAATAAACGCGCTCGGATACGCTAACCGCCTTTATATTATCATTGTGGGACTCTTCTCGTTCGTTGCGACGAATCTTCTTTTTCCGCACTTTTCAAGAGCCGCGGCAAGCGGAAACTCTGACGAAGGAGAACGGCTGACGCGCACTTCGATAAAAACTCTTATCTTCATAATCGCCCCGATATCGGTCGGCGTAATGCTTCTCGCGCCTCAGTTTATTTCTATTATTTACGGACGCGGGAATTTCACCGACTCTGACGTTATCATAACCGCGGAAGCGCTCCGCGCCTATTCTGTCGGAATGATTTTCGCGGCGATCGGAGAAGTGCTGACAAAAGCTTTCTTCGCTGTCGAGAAAACTAAGCTTCCGATGATTTCTTCTATCGTATCGATGTCTGTTAACATCGCGGTAATAGAGCTTTTCGGTTCACGTCTCGGTATCGGCGGGATTGCCCTGACCGCAAGCTTTGCGACTGCCGTTAACATGGTTATAAACCTCATTTTTGCGTACAAAAAGGGAATACTGAAAAAAGCGCCCCGCGATTTTATCGATATATCAAAATCGGTACTTTCAGCCGCCGTTATGGGAGTCTCCGTGTGGTTTATTTCACCTCTTTGCGAGGGAATGCCGCGGCTTGTTGCCTTTTTGCTCCCTGTTATTGCAGGCTGCGTTGTTTACGCGATTTGCGCGTTGATACTGAAAAGCGAAGGAGCGCTTGCCCTTCTCGGAATGATAAAAAAGAAAAAAGGAGCATAACAATGTTAAAAGTCCTTAATATTCTTACTGATTCAAACATCGGAGGAGCAGGCCGCCTTCTTGTCAACTATCTCCACAATTTTGACAAGTCCCGTTTTGAAATCGTCGTAGTTCTCCCGAGAAACGCCGAGCTGAAGCCTTACGTTGAAGCGGAGGGATACAGGGTAGTTGAGATCGAAAACGGACGGGATAAGAGCTTCGACATGAAAGCCGTGCGCGAGATAAAAAAAATAATTAAAGAAGAAAAGCCCGATATAGTTCACACTCATTCTTCTTTTTCCGGCAAGCTTGCGGCGTACCTGTGTCATGTTCCGAGAAGATTCTATACCCGCCACTGTGCGTTTGAAATGCCGAAAAAGCTCACCTCTTTTCCCGGAAAGCAGATAAACGGTTTCATAAACAATACGCTTGCAACGGACATTGTAGCGGTGGCTCAGGCTGCCGCGGACAACCTTACGGAAACCGGGGTAAGCGAAAAAAAGATAACGGTAATCATAAACGGCGTCGAGCCTGTGCGCCGCACCGGCGACGTCGAACGGGCGGAGTTGAAAAGATCTCTCGATATAGCGGATACAACGTTTGTGTGCGGGATATCCGCACGCCTGGAGCCGTACAAAGGGCATTCGTATCTCCTTGACACTATAAAAGAAGTTACCTTAGAGTATCCCGATCTCGTCTGTCTCATAATCGGAGGGGGAAGCGTTGAGGCGGAGCTAAAAGAAAAAGCTCACAAGCTTGGCATATGGGACAAGGTTCGTTTTACCGGATTTGTCGAGGACGTAGCGCCGTATTACAACATCATGGACTTAAACCTCAACTGCTCTTGGGGAACCGAAACGTCGTCGCTTGCGCTGTCTGAGGGGTATTCTCTCGGAGTTCCCGCCGTTGCGACCACATTCGGCGGAAATCCGTATATGGTTACAGACGGAGTGAACGGGCTTCTCGTCCCTGAGAGAAACAGTCACGCGATGGCGGAGGCTATACTGAGGATAGCAAATGACCCTGCGCTGCGTAAGAGACTTTCGGAGGGAGCGCTGCGCCTGTATGGGGAAAAATTCACCGCTGCCGCGATGACGCGCCGTCTTGAAGAACTCTACGAGAAGAAAAAATAAGATTGTCTTGTTCGCACAAAAAACACGGGGAAAACTT
>CAKSJC010000093.1 GCA_934462885.1 uncultured Eubacteriales bacterium
GTACCTGTTGGAGCGACGGACGTACAGTGCAGGCGTCTGACTTCGTATATTCATGGAAGAGACTTCTTGATCCTGACGCCAAATATGAAGCAGCTTCTCTCCTTTATGACCTTAAAAACGCACGTGAAATAAAGATGGGAGACGCTACTATCGACGACCTCGGAATAGCTTCCGTTGATACATACAAGCTTCAGATTGAGTTTGAAAAGAAAGTCGATCTCGACAGATTTTTCCAAAACTGCTCGTCTATCGCTCTTGTTCCTTTGCGTGAAGACGTTATCACACGTTACGGTATTGATAAATGGGCTACAAAGTCAACATATATCGTAACAAACGGACCTTTCTGCCCTAAAGGTATTGAACACACAAACACGCTCAGACTTGAACGCAGCGCATACTACTATATCAATAAAGATAAAAACGAAGCTCTCGATAAATACGTAACGCCGTACAGACTTCTTACAAAATATTCCACCGGCGATGCCGAAGCACAGCTCGAAGAATTTGAAAACAATTCAATATTCTATGACGGCGAGATACCGCTTTCAAAGCGTGCGGAATATCAGAACAAGGTCGAGCGTACAGACCTTATGTCAACGCATACTTATATGTTCAACATAAATAACGAACTGTTTGCAAACGCAGATGTTCGTCGTGCTCTTTCTATGGCTCTTGACAGAAAAGCGATAGCGGATATCGTTGTATACGCTAAACCTGCTACGAGTTATATTCCATATAAAGTGTACAACACCCAAAACGGCACTTCTTTCAGAACTGAAGGCGGAGATTTGATTTCATCAAGCGCAGACGTTGAAGCCGCAAAGGGCCTTCTTTCTTCCGCAGGAGTTCACGGCGGAGCGTTTACGATTTCCGTGAGAAACAACGAAGTCGATCTTGCTGTTGCCGATTACGTAAAGAGCGTATGGACCGATCTTGGATTCGATGTTACGGTGGATGTCGTAAAAGCTGAACCCTCTGACTGGGAGCCTGATACATACACAGATAATTTCCAGAAACTGTATGACAGCGGAGATTTTGACGTTATTGCCATAGATATGACTATGCTTTCTCCGGATGCTTTCTCCGCGCTTTCTCAGTTTGCCGCAAAGTTTTCGGGAAACGGTGTTGATATGTACTCGGATACATATGACATATATCCTCACATAACAGGTTACGTCAGCGCTGATTACGACGCTCTCATTGAAGAAGCATACGCTGCAGAAACAGCAGAAGCAAGAGCTGAAGCTCTCCATAAAGCGGAAGAAAAGCTTATGGAGGATATGCCTGTTGTTCCGCTCGTATTCCTTGAAGACGCATACATCAAATCCGGCGAACTTTCCGGAATCGGAACCACATATTACGGAACGCGCGACTTTAAAAAGACAAAACTTAAAGATTATATGACTTATAAGGCTGCGACAGATACCGAGACAACCTCTGCCGCCGCACCTGAGACAGTAGGTTAAGAAAAAAGTAATACCTGTCAATAAATTAACTATTGCGATAAATGCGGGAAAAATCTTTTCAAATGAAGAAATGCCGTTTTGTATGTCTTCATAAGTTTTTTCCCGCCTCTTTTTCGCAAGAAAGAAGCTATTCTTTTTTGCCCCGGACAGCAATGATCCGCATTACAGCGTTTAGATTTACCGATCGTAACATTTGCTGATTTTTGCATCTTTTTCTTCTTATGTAAAAATATGAATTAAAAATTGGAGATAGTCATGCCTGAATCCTTCCATTCGCCTCAACAGGTGAAAGTTTTCATTTTATATCTTCTTGAAAAAGTTGGATATCCTCTTGATTATAACGATCTTGCAACTATCGTTATCAGAGACGGATATGTTGATTACTTTGACTTCGTAACATATTTTCATGAACTTCTTGAGCAGAATCATATAAAAAAATATACCGCCGAAGAGCTTGTGGAGAAAGGAATTGAAGCGCCGTCCAAGAACGGGGATTTTTACATCGTGACGGAGACAGGGAAAATGATCGCGCAGGGACTGTCTGACGACCTTCTTCTCGCCGCGATCCGTGAGAGAAGTTATGTAAGCGCTATGCGCCACCTCTCACTTGAAAAAAGAGGCGCTGTTATAAAGCATGATATCGAAGCGGTTGGGGACGGCAGTTATATTTTTCATTGCTCGATAAAAGACAGAGAAGGTCTTGCATTCAACTTGTCACTGAGAGCCGATTCTTTTATGCAGGCGACAAGAATGAGAATGAATTTTGAAGATAAACCCGATGTAGTATATCGGGGAATAATAGCTCTTGTGACCGGGAACGTAAATTATTTGTTTGAAAAATAAATAAAAGCCGGTAATTTTTTGACGAGGAATATTTTTTTGTAAAATACTATTTATACGAAAAAGAGGAAAATATACACATAAAAGTTGCATTCTGCACAACTATTTAAATAAAAAACAAAAAAATTCAGAAATTTTTTCTATCTGCTATTGACAAACGGGTATTTTATGTTATAATGTTGGTACATAAATGTAAATTTATGTACCATTTTTTTTACAGAGTTCGGATTTATTCTTTATTAACTCGGAGCGATACTTTGGATAAAGAGATTCTTGATCTGATAGAAAAGGTACGCGACGGTGACGAAATCGCATTTGCTACTCTTTCCGAAACGTATGCGAATCTGATTGACGGAGCGGTTAAACGTTTCGCACCGTCTTTCGGGATAGACGCAGAGTCTGACGGAGATATCTACGGATCGGATGATTTGAGACAGATAGCGGTAGTCGCGCTGTACAAAGCGGCGCTGACGTACGATCCGGAAAACGAAGGAAAGAATGTCAGTTTCGGTTTGTTTGCGAAAATTTGCGTTAGAAATGCTATGATCTCTGCGCTGCGGAAATATAAAACCGAAGTCAAGAGAATTGAATCTGCAAAGGAATCTGTAAAAAACACAAGAATCAGTAACGCTTCTCATAATGCAGATCCGCTTTATAAGCTTCTCCATGATGAGGATCTCTCTGAAATAAAGTACGTTATCTACGATAACTTATCTGAATTTGAGAAAAAAATTTTTGATAATTATATTGTTGGCAAGTCCGTTGGGGAAATCGCATATTTGCTGGGGAAAAATGAAAAATCCGTCAGCAACGCCTTATACCGTGTAAAAGTTAAGATAAGAGGACTTCTGAAAAATAAATAATGTATTTAACTCCTCGGAGTTTAAATAAATACGCCCGAATAGCTTAACTTAAGAGCGTTGTTTACAAAGGTGACGGTGTGAATCCGCCGAGGGCAGAAAAACTTCAACCAATTTATTAAAGCGAGGAAAAAGAGATGTACGAGGACAAGACATTAGTATGCAAAGAATGCGGTAATGAATTTGTGTTCACAGCAGGCGAACAGGAATTCTATGCAGAAAAGGGATTCCAGAACGAACCCCAGAGATGCAAAGCTTGCCGTGATAAGAGAAAAAATGCAGGTCGTGAACAGAAAGAAATGTTTACAACAGTATGCGCTAACTGCGGTAAGGAAGCAAAAGTTCCTTTCCAGCCCAGCAACGACAGACCTGTATACTGCAGCGAATGCTTTGCAGCTATGAAACAACAGCAGTAATTAGAATTGCTCTGTAGATGAGTTTTCTGCTGATAAACAATGCGCACATAGAGCGGTGGATTATACACAGATTAACTAAAACTCAGCAAAAGGAACGCGTTTTTTATCGCGTTCCTTTATTGTTTTTTATGACTTTTCTTCTTTGATTATCGTAGATTTAGACTTTGAAGCGATAATTGAAAGCAAACGCTTTTCGGTTATGGGTGCTTAAGTGATATGCGAGAGCGCAGCGGCGGTACATTTTTACGCCGTGACAAGATTACAACAATTCGCAGTTATCGCAAAAAAACAATTTTATTCCCGATTTGTTGAAAATTTATATATACAAAGACGGAAAAGTATGATATAATCATGTTGTATAGTGTTGTAACATGGAAGTTTTTCTGCCGTTTTTTTGAAAAACAACGTGAAACATGACGTTTGAACAGGCGGTTTTAGATTAAGTGGAAAATAAAAAATTCGACGATGCTAAGTATAAAAAAACAAAAAACGACATCAACCGTAATAGGAATCCCTATAATAACTCATATAATAAAAAAGATTACCGGAACTTAAAAAGCAGGGAAACGGAAGAAAGACCGCAAAATATTGTGGTCGGACGAAACGCTGTAAACGAACTTGTAAAAACAGGCGCACCGATAGATAAAATACTCGTGTCCGGCAGAGAAGGATCTGTGGTTGTTATAATCGCAGAGGCTAAGAAGGCGGGCATTCCGATAATAGATTCGAATTCCGGAGCGCTTGACAGACTCGCCGGAGGAGAACATCATCAAGGCATTGTAGCCATGGTGGCGGAAAAAAAATATTGCTCGATAGAAGATATTTTGAATATTGCCGCGGAACGAGGCGAAAAGCCTCTTATTGTGGTGTGCGACGGAGTTGAAGACCCGCATAATCTCGGAGCCATTATAAGATGTGCGGAATGTGCCGGCGCACATGGCGTGATAATTCCGGAACGCAGAGCGTGCGGACTTACTCCCGCCGTTTCAAAAGCTTCCGCGGGAGCAATAATGCATATGGCGGTAGCCAAAGTCGGGAATATCGCGAGAACGATAGATGATCTGAAAGAAAAAGGAATTTGGACTTTTGCGGCTGAGGCAGGAGGAGTCGATTTTTTTGAAACGGATTTTAATATTCCGTGTGCGATAGTTCTCGGCGGGGAAGACAGCGGAGTCAGCAGACTAGTAAAGGAAAGGTGCGATTACACGGTATCTATCCCAATGTACGGTAAGATAAATTCGCTCAATGTATCAACCGCCGCTTCGGTATTGCTTTGCCATGCCGCAAGGATGCAGAGGTCAGGTACGCAGTGAAATTTATGCGGATACGGTAAGAGAAACTGCAATATTCATTTGTAAATATAAAGCATATGAAAGGAAAGACTGAGAACCGAAGTTCAAAGTTAATGTACTTATTATGGCTAAAAATAAAAAATACGACAGAAATGACGGGCGTGTGACCGCCGGAGATCTTTTAGGAAAACTCGGACACAAGGACGTTGAAAAGCAAGACGGCGGAACGACCGTAAACGATACGGTAAGCAACGCAAGTGATTCCGCAAAAAAGCAGAGCAAAGATGAAAATGTAAAGACATTTGATTCAATCGATGTTTCCGAAGACGGAACGGCAGAGTCTGACAGCGATCTTGACATAAATGAGCTTCTTCGTAAATACATGCCTTATTATGATGATGATCAGGCGGATACTGATAAAACTTCTGACGAAAGATTGACCAAACCAATTAATGAAACGCCCTCATCAAAAGCGGCGGAGGACAAAACGGAAAAAGGCAGATCGGAAGAAACTCCGCATAATGAGAACGGTATTAAATCCCGTAAAGACGCCGAACCGACAAAAGAAGATGAAAGACTCTTAAACGCGCTTGATTCAGCTTTCGGAACTGCGCTTAGACCCGAAACAACTGCTAATGATGATCCTGAAAATAAAAGTGACAATGACCTGAAAGAGTTGACAGCGGCTTTCTCGGATGACATCGACGAACAGTCGGAAAAATCGATGAAATCTAAGAAAAAAGCTAAATTTGCATCAAACCGTAAGAACGAAAAAGAAAGCATAAACATACTTAATGCGGATGAAAAAGAAACAGAACCTAAAGAAAACGACATCAGCGACAGTGCTGCTATCGAAAATGGCGATTACCTTATTATAAAAGACGGAACGGAGGACGAGGAGCCGACAGATGTCGAGCATACGGGACAGACGGAAAAGAATCACGATGAGATGGATTCTACCGATATGAACCTTATGGTAGCGTTCGGACTGGACGATGACGATAATAAAAAATCCGACCGTGCAAAACAGCTTGGAGACAGATTAGAAACGAAACAGACAGTACACGGCTCAAAGAAAATAAAGCTTGATCGCCCAGAACTGGTTGATAAGAGCCAAATACCGTCTATACGTAAAGAATATGTGGCAAAACAGCGCGGACTTGTTCTAAAAACATTTCTATGCACGGTTCTTACGTTAGTTTTATTTATATTTGAAAATATTACTATTCTGACAGGTATCTTTACCGGTGAAAAACAACAATTTGCGGGAATCTTTGACCCCGCAGTTTACCCGGTAGTTTACATAATGGTAAGCTTGCAGCTTATGCTTCTTGCCTGCCTGTGCGCTTACGATCAGATAATTGCGGGAGTTAAGTATCTCTTTCGCGGAGTTCCGCGCCCCGAAAGTATGACTGCGCTTCTGTGCGTTATAGGAATTATATATTCCGCAGTTTTGACAAGATTCGTTTCATCTCCCAATGAACCGATTATGTTCAACTTTGTTGTAGCGCTCTGCGCTCTCCTTACTCTTGTTTACGCGATATTCAATAACCGACGCGAGATGATGAATCTTCGTATCATTGCAAGCCGTAATCCGAAGCACATAATGAGACGCCTTGAAGATGAGGAATCAGAGTGCGAAGCTAAGGCTTTTGTCGACGAAAGCGACGTATGTGACGT
>CAKSJC010000094.1 GCA_934462885.1 uncultured Eubacteriales bacterium
TATGGGGCATGGGAAACGGGAATAGATCGGAATAATTTTCTTTCGCTTGCTGAAAAAGCATGGGAGATAAAAGGGGGCGTGACAGATGATAATGATTGATTCGGTTACGAAAGATTTTGAAGCGGTGAGCGCTCTTTCTGATGTGTCGCTCAAAATAGAAAACGGATCGATCTTCGGACTGATCGGTTCAAACGGATCGGGAAAATCGACATTACTTAAAATTTTATGCGGAGTATATAAAACGACGGACGGCAATGTGACGTATGACGGATTGGATGTATATGAGAATTCCGAAGTAAAGAAAAAAATCGTATTTCTTTCCGACGACCAGTATTTTATGCCGAACTCAAGCACAGCTGATATGGCGGAACTCTACAAATGCGTGTATCCAACGTTTTCGGAGGCAAAATATTCTGAGTACTTAAAAATATTCGGAATTGATGAAAAAAGAAAGATAAATACGTTTTCAAAAGGAATGCAGAAGCAGGTGTCTGTCATACTGGGACTTGCATCAATGACGGAATATCTGTTCTGTGATGAAACTCTCGACGGACTTGATCCCGTAATGAGAAAAACGGTGCGCAGTATAGTTGCGGCTGAGGTGGCAGAGCGCGGAACGTGCGTGGTATTTGCATCGCATAATCTAAAAGAGATAGAGGATATTTGCGATCATGTGGCGCTTCTGCATAAAGGAAAGCTTCTTTTTGAAGCAGGACTTGACGATGTAAAATTCGGTATACATAAGGTTCAGGTTTCGATTGAACGTGATAAATGCGCTTTGGCAGAACAGGAACTTTCTAAACTCAACACGGTGTCTCTCAAAAAGCGCGGAAGTCTTTTTACTCTCGTCGTAAGAGGAAGCGAGGAAGAGATATCGGCGCATATAAAGGAGCTTAATCCTCTTTTTGTCGAGTTTATACCGCTGACGCTTGAAGAGATTTTTATTTCGGAAATGGAGGACAGAGGATATGAATTCCGCGAAGAGTTTATCGGCTGAAAAGAAATATTCCGCACATGCTTTTCTAAAGTTTACCGTCAAGAGAAACTGGCATCAGTTTGTACTTTACATAATAATAATGCTTTTCATTATGGCCATTCCGTGCGGCATGGAGATAGGAAACAGAGATTTAGGTGCACTTGGTGAACTTGACACAGAACAGCAGATTTGCGAGGTAGGCAAAATATATACGGGATTGGAGCAAACAGGTATAATAATGAGCCTTTGTTTGTCAGTCATTTCCGGAATGAGTGCGCTTTCTTATGTGAATTCCAAAAAGAGCGTCGGATGCTACCACAGCTTCCCGATAAAAAGAGAAAGTATATTTGCTTCTGAGAGCGTGAGTTGCGGAATTTACTATCTTGTAAGCGTTACTTTCGGCTATGGTATTACATATATAATGCTTTCTGCGGCGTCCGAATACGCGAAAACCTTTGTAGGTGAATATTTCAGATATTATGTATATTCAATAGCCGCGTATCTTCTGCTTTATTCCGTAATGCTGTTTGCCGCCGGATTGACGGGAACTGCCCCGATGAAATTTATAATGACTCTTGTCATACTGTTTTTGCCTCTTGTCTTGTTTCTTTTGGTAGTTCTTTCGGTGTATTTAGCGGTTCCGGAGTTAAATGCAGATTACTATATTGGAATTGATATAATTAAATATTTTTCTCCGGTAACCTTTTTTGTTGACATAATGTGTTATAAACCGTTCTGGCATATTGTTTATGTTTTTCTTCTTAGTGCGGTTTTCCTGTTCGGAGCGGTTATTCTGCATAAATACAGAAAGAGCGAGCTTTCGGGTACGACCGTTATTTGGAAACCTGTCTTTGGAATTGTGAAATATTCCACTGTTTTTGCGGCAGCTTTGTTCGGCATAGTGGTATTCGGTTCGGGGCTGTTCTTTGATGAATTTGATAAAATGACCATGATTTTCGGATGTGCAGCGGGACTTGTGCTTGGTTTTATTGTCGTAAACGCAGTTATGTACCGTTCCGCAAGAGCAATTTTTAAGGGATTGCGCGGACTCATACTTCTTGCGATTTCAGTGCTGTTATTTATGCTTGCAGTTCCGTTCAATGTTTTCGGCATTTTCGGGCATCAATACTCTGCAAAGGCAGTAAAATCGTTAAGATTTGATGTTGAAGGTACGGTAGTTGAGTTTACAGACGAAAAAGAAATAGAAAAAATCCTTGAGTCATTGGATAATGAGAAAGTTTATCTGCCTGAAATAGCGTGGGAATATTCAAAAGACGAGAAGATCACATCTTTTTTGAGGGAACAAAGCGATGACATGTACAGTAACGATTACGTGATGTCAGATTCGGAAGGCGAGGAAAGCTTAGGTACTTGGACAAAGACCGAAAATATATATATAACTATGGTTCAGAAACCAAAATTGGGAATACCGTACAGCGAATATGTGTATGTTGACACAAACGGAGAGGCATGGAACTTAATAATGAACAAAATTCAATACAAGACAAGCCTCAGCCTTGACGACACAATTGATTCGAGCGAGTCTGACGATATGTACGCTTGCATTTATTTCGGAGGCGAAAAGATAAATATAGATAAACGCGAAGATAACGGAAAAAATATAAAGAAAATACTTTCAAATTGCGTCTACAACGTAGAATACAGAAACTCCTCTTCGCTTGAAGGCGTGGTATATATAGGCAATCGCAATCCGTTTCTAAGATATATTTATCCCATATATTCGGCAGATCTCAATATGATAAACTGTATTGTTGAAATTGCTCACGACAAAGGAGAACTTCAATTCCTTGAAGGAGGATATACATCGTACGAGGGATACAGACGCGATATCGCAGATGAAATCGACTATTCGCTTCTTATAAATACCGAAACGCTCGAGGCGAAGAAAATTGACAACGATACGCTCTGTGAAATTTCAAGTGATCTTGATACCTTTGGTAATACGCTTCTCCGCGGAGAAGCGTATATGAAAAAATATTTTATTCGTTCATCGGATTCGAAGTATTTTATAGTTTCGGCGCTGAAAAAGAACGGCGGACAAACTGAAAAAAACGCGGCAACCGAATCGGATCACACTTATGTCGAAACCGAGCTTTCCGACAGGTATTTTAATGCTTCTGAATCGATATCAAGATTCCGTGCGGGAACTTTGAGCGACGCAGAGCTTGATCTGTTTTATAATTCGCTTCCGTAAAAAATAAATAAAAGGGGAAGTCTTCTTTGAAACTCAGAGAAGATTCCCCTTTTTTGAGAAAAAACAGATTTTTTCGGAATAATTTTGAAGAATTCGCGGTATTGCTGTCGGCAAAAGCAGTTGTTTTGTCAGTTTCCGCTTAGTTCTGTTGTTTCGCGCGGACGGAAAAGAAGGGTGATGCACCATATTCCCGCAAGCGCAACAAGAGTATATATGATTCTTGCAATAACTGAACCCTGACCTCCGCATATCCATGAAACTATATCAAAACGGAAAAGTCCGATAGAACCCCAGTTCAGAGAGCCGATTATTACGAGAATCAATGATATTCTGTCAAGCATTTTTTTCACTCCCTTCGGATTGCTCCGAGGTTATTATATCCCATATGGAGTTTTATAGTACGGGTAATTTATGGCGTAAATTCCTGCATATAATAAATTATAAACGAAAAAAAGTGCGCCGTATTTTTATTCAGCAAATTATAAGGATAATCGTGATCCGCCGCGCCAAAGCTTTCCGGAGGGAAATATGCTTGATTTTTTAATATCCGTACTTGCAGGTTTTTCGGCGATTCTTTTATCTTCGGCGGGAGGAACTAATTTTCCGCCGCCGCTATCGAGGGAGGAAGAGGAAAAATATTTCAAATCTGCGCGAGAAAAAGGGGATGTAAAAGCGAGAGAAAAACTCATTGAGCATAATTTGAGACTTGTGGCGCATATCGTAAGAAAATATTACTCTACCAGTCCGAATGAGGAAGACCTTATTTCAATAGGAACGATTGGACTTATAAAATCGGTAGACTCGTTTGACATCGAAAACGGAGCGCGATTTGCGACTTATGCGGCGAAATGCATACAAAATGAAATTCTCATGTACTTCCGTTCGCAGAAAAAAATATCACAGGAGGTGTCGATAAACGAGACGATAGACACGGATCGCGACGGAAATCCCCTTACATATATAGACATAATAAAATGCGAGGATACAATAGCCGATGATATTGATACGAAAATAAAAATTTCGCGAGCCGCCGAATACATAATGAAAAACCTTACGAAAAGAGAACGCAGCATAATCGTTATGAGATACGGACTCGGAGATTCTCCGATGAAAACACAGCGGGAAGTGGCTGAAAAACTCGGCATATCGAGATCATACGTTTCAAGAATAGAAAAAAGCGCACTGGAAAAGATACGCTCAGTGCTGTAAATTACAAAGTCAGCCTGAAATCCGCCATATAGTTTCAGGCTGACAATTTTAATAAAAAGAATCGCTTTATGTACAGAGCGTTTCTGCGTGGAGTTACGCTCTGCGATAATTAATTATCAATCTATATAAAAGAACGTCACGTCCCGTCCCGCATATATTATTATCGAATTGTTAAATAAATATTAAAAAATTAATCGGAAAAATAAGGTGAAAAAATTTTATAAAAGTATTGACAAAAAAAGAACTGCGTAGTATAATTACAAAGATGAATAAAGAAGAACACTCTCCGTTCTCACCTTACTGCAAGAAGGCACGTTAGGGTCAATAACTTTTGAGGTTTTTTTGTTTGCACGGGGATAATGTTCTTCGTGCATTTTTTGTTTATTTTGGAGGTGCTTAACTATTAGCGCGAAAGAACTTATAATCAATGACGACATCAAGGTCAAAGAAGTACGGATGCTTGACGAAAACAACGGTCAGCTTGGTATAATGAGCCTCAACGACGCAAAAGCGTACGCATATGATCATGGATATGATCTCGTGCTTATTGCACCGTCTGCTACTCCTCCCGTTTGCCGAGCAATGGATTACGGTAAATACCGTTATGAAATTGATAAAAAGGAAAAAGAAGCGAGAAAAAAACAACAGGTAGTTGAAGTCAAGGAAGTACAGCTTTCATGCAGAATTGACACGCATGACTTTGAAACCAAAGCCAATCGTGCTATAAAATTCCTGCAGGACGGAAATAAGGTAAGAGTAAGTCTCAGATTCAAAGGACGTGAAATTGCTCACCAAGAACTAGGACGCGAAATGCTTGAAAAATTTGAAAATGCAGTGTCGGAGTTTGGTACAGTCGATAAAAAGCCCGTTCTTGACGGAAGACAACTCACAATGTTCATTGTGCCTGTGAAAAATACAGCTAAGTGATATCGTGCGGTTTTGTACTGATAAATAAAGCACCAATTATATAGGTTAAACTAAACCGAAAGGATATGCAAAAATGGGAAAGATCAAGACACATAAGGCGTCCGCTAAGAGATTTGCCGTTACCGGAACAGGTAAAGTAAAAGTATATCATTCTGATCACCGTCATAATCTCGGTCAGAAGACTGCAAAGAGAAAGAGACACCTCAGAAGCAGCCAGATCCTCAGTCCGGCTATGACAGCAAACGTTAAGAGACTGATCGGTCAGGACTGATCACTTAAATCAGAGATTAAGTTGAGAAAGGATATAGTTTAAGATGGCAAGAGTTAAAGGCGCAATGATGACGCGCAAAAGAAGAAATAAAGTCTTAAAGGCAGCAAAAGGTTACTGGGGTTCTAAGAGCAAGCACTTCAAGATGGCTAAACAGGCCGTAATGAAGAGCGGTAACTACGCATATATCGGACGCAAGCAGAAGAAGAGAGAATTCCGCGCTCTTTGGATCACTCGTATTTCTGCTCAGGCAAAGGTGAACGGCATCAATTATTCGAGCCTTATGCATGGTTTGAAACTTGCCGGTGTTGACCTCAACCGTAAGATGCTCGCTGAGCTTGCAGTTAGCGATAAGGAAGCGTTCGCCGCTCTCGTCGAAACTGCAAAGGCAGCTCTCTAATCGAACATAAAGGGGTGTCGCGGCTTGTGACGCCCCTTTGTAATATTAACTTTGGTTTACATGGAATTAAAAGCTTTTATAGAAAAATACCGTGCAGAAGTTATAAAATCAAAAACAAACCCGAAAATAATATCATGGTCCAAGCTGTCCGAAAAAAAATATCGCGACAGCTTATGCTTGTTTGCCGCCGATGGTATTAAACTTGCACAAGAGGCGCTTCTGTATGCGGATGTGCAGTTTCTTGCAGTGTCGGAGAAAGCTGTACTTAATGACATAGCACTTCCTGCGGCTGACGAGGCTGCGCGCTTAAACGTGCAGACTGTTCTTTTGCCGGATCCGACTTTTGAAAAAATAACCGATGAAAAAGCGCCGCAAGGCGTTGTTGCGATTGTAAAATACTCTGATAAGCTTCATAAGAAAAGCGGCTTTGCAGAATGGCAAAGAGGTAAGCGGCTTATAATGCTTAACGAAATACGCGACCCCGGAAATCTCGGAACGATTCTTCGTTCTGCGGAAGCTTTCGGAGCAGGCGGAGCTATCC
>CAKSJC010000095.1 GCA_934462885.1 uncultured Eubacteriales bacterium
CTAAATGGGTCTGCGTATTCTCTAACGCTTAACTTATCCAATGCAATATCTGCTTTCTCTTGGTCTTGGATATATTTCTTTATGGTGCTCTCATTTAAGCCTACGGTTGAAACATAATAACCTTCTGCCCAAAAGTGTCGGTTGCCAAACTTATACTTTAAATTTGCATGTTTATCAAACATCATCAATGCACTTTTGCCTTTCATATATCCCATAAAACTTGATACGCTCATTTTTGGCGGTATACTTAAAAGTATGTGCACATGGTCTGGCATCATATGTCCCTCTATTATCTCTACTCCTTTGTATTTGCACAGCGTTTTTATAATCTCCCGCAAATCTTTCCGGGTTTGATTATATATTATTTTCCTGCGATATTTTGGAACAATTACTACGTGGTACTTGCAATTCCATTTTGTGTGTGATAAACTATGTATGTCCTCCACTTGTCAGGACCTCCTTTTGATATTTTGTGCAGTTGGCAGCCGCACTTTGATTTTATCAAAAGGAGTTTTTCTTTTCAAGACTCATAGGCATAGCCTTTCCTGAACTCCCCAGCCTAGCTGGGGGTTTTCGGATGACAAAAAGAGGCTTTCTTTTTCGGAAAGCCTCTAATAAAATCATTACTTTTTAGCGCTCTTTTTTATGTCAAGAAAAGAGAATATTTTCTTGTTTGCAAGACCTATCATGTATCCAAACGTTGAAACAATGACAGCGGGGAACACATACAAAAGATGTATTATAGGATTGTTCGGGGAAAAGTACGAAACAAATCCGGCATACATTGATTCCCAAATAAGGCATATCGAGCGGCATACGACATTCATATTTCCCGCCCATTCGGCATTTGCAGCAAACGGCTGTGATATGAGTATAAGAGCCGCGAGAGTAAAGTTCGGAATGTTGGAGACAAGAGAAACGAACAGCCCCGTAAGCGGTTTTCGTTCAGCACGTCCGCCGTCGATCTTTATTCTGTCCTGACCGCCTCTTTCCCATACAACATTATATATGAGAAATAAATAGAAAAAAGAGGCAAAACAGCTTGCAAGAAGCATAAGCGTATATTTATTTGCTCCTGCAGTTGAGGCGGCTGCTACGAGCATTATACCTAGAAAAGTTGCGCCGAACTGGTTTAAGAGAAGTTTTGTTATCAGCTTTGAGTTTTCGCTCCAAAAATTTTTCATAATCAAGTTGCTCCAACGGATATAAAATTATCAAAAAAAAATACTGCTTTTTTTATTTTATTATTTTTTTGTGATAAAAACAAGCCTATGTTGCGAAAATTTACAAACTATCCATTAAAAGAGTAAAGTTTTAAGTATAATTATAATGGTGATATAAGTTAAGGAGTCAAAAATGCAGGATAAAGATTTCAGGGAAGAGTTTCCTCCCTTGATAAAAAAATTTGCGAACTATAAAGATGTTGTACAAGGGTGCTCAAAAAAAACCGTTGATGAATATCTTTTTGATCTGAGAACCTTCTGCCGCTTTATGAAAGCAAAAAAAAACGCTCTATCACTTAACGAAGATGTATTTGATTCCATAGATATACGTGATCTTGACGGAGTTTTTTTTGAAAATATCACAACATCAGACATTTATGACTTTCTTTCATACGTAAAAGGAACAAGAGGAAATAAAGCGTCTGCCATCGCCAGAAAACTTTCCGCACTGAAAGGATTTTATAAATACTGTACGGTAAAAGAGATGTTTTTTGAGAATAACCCTGTAGTGAATATCGAAACCCCAAAAAACAAAAAAACTCTTCCTAAACATCTTGACGTTGACGAATGTGTAAAACTTCTTGAAGCTGTTACAAACGATCCGAATTCCAAAACAAAAGAGAGGGATTTTGCGATCCTGACTTTTTTTCTGAACTGCGGCGTACGTCTTTCAGAGCTTGTCGGGATAAACATACCCGATATTGACGACGAGCTTCGTTCTATGAGAGTCGTAGGTAAAGGTTCAAAAGAAAGAATAATCTACTTAAACGATGCCTGTCGCTCCGCACTGAAAGCATATATACCGATAAGGATGAAAACTCCTGCCAAAGTCAAAGGTGAAAGCGCATTGTTTCTCTCCTCAAGAGGGCAGCGTATATCAAATAAAACGGTGCAGTGGCTTGTGAAGAAAAACCTCGGTGAAGCCGGTCTTGAATATAAAAAATATTCTACGCATAAGTTAAGGCATACTGCGGCAACTCTAATGTATCAGTCGGGAGAAGTCGATATACGAGTGCTCAAGGATATCCTCGGTCACGAACAGCTTAATACAACACAGATATATACGCATGTTTCAGATAAAAATATGGAAGAAGCAATGTCGAAAAATCCTCTTTCACATATAGAGAAAAAAGACATTGAGAAGAAAAAAAACTCTTCTGCGGATAAATAACAAAGTTTTTCAACCCATACGGTAACATATATACATTTTTATATCCGTGAAAAAAACGGATACATATGGAGGAAATATGAAGGATTATATTTTGCATCTTGAGAACGCGGCTCCTCAGTGGGACAATGCCTCCCCTGTGGGATGCGGCTCTGCCGGACTTATGATATACGGTGGCGTAGCAAAGGAAAAACTCGCGATCAATGAGGAATCTATCTGGGCGGGCGGTCCCATTGATACCATCGTCGAGGGATTCCCTGAAAAGCTTGATTATATTAGAAAACTTTTCCTTGACGGAAAAGAAGTCGAAGCCGAAAAATGGGCGAGAGAAAATCTCATGGATTATATCTTCAGAATAGGCTCATATGAGTACGCGGGAGAACTTCATGTTGATATGCATGAAGACGATAAGTGTGATAATTATAAGCGCGATATTGACCTTATAAAAGGTATTTGTACTGTCTCATACGAAAAAGACGGAATTGTGTGGAATAGAGAATACTTCGCATCGTACCCCTCAAAACTTCTTTGCGCCAGATTCACTGCAGGAAGTAATTTTAACGCAAAGATCAGCTTTGAAAGAGAAAATCTTGTTTCACTCGAAATAGATAACGATATGATCGCTGCCAAGGGAAAAACTGAAACCGGAGAAAATTATTTTAAGGTGTTCACAAAAATAAAAACGGATGGCAAACGTGATATCGTAGACGGCGCACTGAAAATAACGGACGCATCTTACTTTGAAACATATACAGCGGTTGTTACATCATTTAAGTATGACAATCTTGATTCGGCGGGACACGAGATTCTTTCGAAGGCTGAATGCGGTTGGGACTCGCTTAAAACCGAGCATACTGCGGATCACAGCGCTCTCATGACACGTTCTGAAATCTGCTTCAACAGCGCGGATAAATACGTCGAAAGACTTCCGGTAAATGAAAGACTTAAGAGACTTTTCGATAATTACGATATAAACGAGGAAATAACAGATTACTCTCTTATATCTCTATACTGGCAGTTCGGTAAATATCTTCTTATAGGATCAAGCCGACCGGGAACTCTTCCCGCAAACCTCCAAGGCGTGTGGGCAGACGGACTTCACCCGGCGTGGTCAAGTGACTATCACACGAATATTAACCTCCAGATGAACTACTGGCAGGCTGAAGAAGCAAATATCACCGAGTGCAACGATGCTCTCTTCGACTATATGAATAACTACCTTCTCCCGGGCGGTAAAAAATATGCCAGGGAAGCGTATAAAATGCGCGGTATGGTTGTACATCATCTTTCTGATATCTATGGTTTCGCTGCTCCGGCAGACGGACTTCACGGCGTATGGCAGGTGGGTGGAGCATGGCTCGCTTATCACATGTGGGAGCATTACCTCTACACAAATGACAAGGAATTCTTGAGAAATACAGCATATGAATACATCAAAGAATGCGTACTCTTTTTCTTGGATTTTCTTTTTGAAGGAAATGACGGATATCTTCATTCCGGCCCGTCATCCTCTCCCGAAAACAAATATATGGTAGACGGAAAAGCGGTAACTCTCGCTATTTCTCCGACAATGGATATTCAAATAATCGGCGGACTTTTTGATTTCTACATGGAAACAGAAAAAATACTCGGTATCGACCCTGAAACCGCGGAAGAAGTAAAGAAAGCAAGAGCAAAACTTCCTCCGATGCAGATCGGCAAATACGGACAGCTTATGGAGTGGTACAAAGACTACGATGAAGAGTATGCCGGTCATCGCCATATTTCTCATTCATTTGCTTTCTACCCGTCGGCTCAGATAACGAGAAATACACCTGAACTTTTTGAGGCTATAAGTAAGACAATCGAGAGACGCCTTGCGTTTGGCGGAGGACACACAGGATGGTCCAGAGCATGGCTCATAAACCTCATTGCACGCCTCGGAGACGGAGAGAATGCATATGAGAATATTCGCAAACTGTTTAAAAGTTCAACCCTTCCGAATATGTTCGATTCACACCCGCCGTTCCAAATCGACGGTAATTTCGGTGCGGCGGCAGGTATCAGTGAAATGGTAATGCAAAGCCATGAGGGATATATATCGATTATCCCCGCGATCAGCGAACGTCTTAACGGATATTTCAAGAATTTGCGTGCAAGAGGCGGAGTGACAGTGTCCGCAGAGTGGGAAGACGGCGTTGTTAAGAGAGTAGAACTTACTCCCGATCGCCCAATGAAGATAAAACTTCTTCTTCCGTATCATGATCTTATGGAGATCGATGCCGAAGATACAGTTGTTATTGAAGAGTAAAGCATAAATTTCCGCATAAATAGCGATCTTCTTTTACTAAAAAATATAGGCTTTAAATAATCTAAATGAAATTCTGTACAAATAACATACGTTGCTTTTGTAAAAAAAGGAAAAAGTAGAGATGAAGTTCAAAATTATTTCTTTTAACCTTGACAAAAAAGCCCGAATGTTGTATTATTTCATTAGGCAAAGCCAATATTTGGAAATTATGTATTGGGAGGTCGCTATGATATTACCGTTTGAACTTGAATCTCCGATAAAGACTGACAATACGGATGTATATACACATGGAATAATCCTTTCAAGAGAAGGCGGCATGCAATTTTTATATACTATATACATAGATGTGGATTTTGATTTGAGAAGCCGCGATTTCTTTTATAATAATTTTTATAATGCGTATACATACCGCGGACCTCTTATGAAAAAATACTGTGACGTCAGCATAGGAAGCAGTGAGTCTCTTTTCCACGATTTTTGCAAGACAAGCATTGATGATGGAAAATACATTTGGGGAATTTGCGACGATTACTATTTGCCTCACCGTATCGCGTACAAAAGATTCAAATTTCAGCATGATTTTCTCCTTATCGGATATGACGAAAATTCATATTATCTTGCCGGATATAACGATAGGGTAAAACCGGAAATAGTTAGCGTGACGAAAAAAGAATTATTTGACGCAGTGTATGAAAAAAGAAATCACCAACTTTCGACGGTAGAAGTAAATCCAAACTATAAATTTAATATTGATGTTCCGTATATATTGAGACAATTGAAGATTTACTATGTCGGCGGGATGAGCAGAATACTGAGAAAGTATTTTGGGATTACCTCGACCTTGGGGTTTATAAAGTGTTTTGAAGAAAATATTCTCGAACTTAAACCGAGAGAATTTCCCGATCTTGCACCAACCGAAGAGGATGATGACCCGTCGATATATATACATTACGTGACTATTTTCCGTCGATATATGGAGCATAAGCAAATGCTGTATAAGAGGTTTATGTATCTTGCGGACAGGTATAAAATGTTCGATAAAGAAACATTTGATATTCTTTCCCAAAATGCATTTCTCGGGGAAATAATCTTCAATATGTCTATTAAGGTGCGAATCTCGAATAGCAGAATAACAGCCGAAAAAATGATTGATGAGTTTAAAAAAATATATGAGAATGAGGAAAAATTGTTCCCGAAACTAATTTCATATACGGAAGCACTTGTTGAAAAGCAGAAAGACGAAAAATACGAATATTAGTTTTAATGCTAAAAAGACTTCGGACATTTCGTGATGTTCTTAACGGAAAATATAAGGGTATAAAACCGGAAGATATTTTGTCTTCCGGTTTTTGATTTTTATTCGATTTCATTGCAAGGTTTTCAACGTCCTCTATAGAAACCATTTAGCTTTGCTCGGAAGTTAATGTTTTGCCGGTAAGAAAATGATTAAACAATAAAATAAAAAGCCCTCGATTTTCATGTTGTTAAAGCGAGGACTATCTTCTTTTTGACATATTATAATTTTGTCCGATCTTCAGACCGCAGTTTGTTTTAACAAATTATATGAACAGGGAAGATGATACATTTATTTAATCCTGCGATACAGGATTCGTTCCTTTATCTGTTTTTTAGCAGCTTTCTTTTAGGAGCCGGAGAGAATATCCAAAATGAAAGCTCGACACGAACCTTTTGCGAGTAGAGTTCTTACTTGGAAAGCAGAACGCACGTCTCGACAGATGCCCCGCATTCATCAAATTGCGTGAGCACCTTTTGCTCAATAGGAAACTTGTACGCAATCGCCTTTACAAA
>CAKSJC010000096.1 GCA_934462885.1 uncultured Eubacteriales bacterium
GGGAAATTTCCCCCGAAGCCGCTTCAATTCTGTTTAACGCCGGAATTCTTTCCGCGTGGATCTGATGAGCTTAAGACAAAAAGGAGGATTCGTATGAGCTTCGGCGGATTTGCAAGTGACTCCGTGACATACTTAAGGTACTTGGGAGACGACGCGGAGAAGAATTATGAAGCGTCTTATGAAAAATACGAGCTGTCGGGCGTTCTTGTACGTGAAAAATTCGGCTTTACTCCCGAAAACGAGCTTATAAACGAGACGGTAATATATTTTCTTATAAACGAAAGCGTCTGCAAAAACGGGAAGGGAGAAAAAACGGATATCCCACGTCCGAAAAACGGCGATATATGCGTTCTTCACCCCGGTGAGCCGGACGAAACGCGCCTGCGGATCGCGGAGATCGGATATTTCATCGGGGAAGGAGCGGGGCGCATACCTCACCTGCGTCTTAAACTGAACTGATATGGGAATCGTAAAGTGTCAGGCAAGCGGTAATTTCGGCGGGATCCTCTCAAAGATCAAGCCGAAGATACCCGCCGCGCTCCGCGCGCTTGAGAGTGAGGTTCTTTCGTCGAGCGAGCCGTATGTTCCGTACAAGACGGGACGGCTGTGCGCGTCGGGGTGCGCCTCGGGCTCGGGAGAACGCGGCGAGATCCGGTATACGGCTCCGTATGCGAAAGAGTGCTACTACGCGGCGCGTTCGTTCAGCAAAAAACATCATCCGCACGCCTGCGCCGCGTGGGTCGAAGCCGCGAAAAGTCAGAACGCCGCGCAATGGGCGCAGAGCGTTTCGCGGATTCTTTTATGAAAGAAAATCCGAAGCGCGTGAAATCCGTCTATGTGCGGCGCGGCGGCTTTATTCACGCAAAACAAAATATTATTAAATATCGGTGGTTTTATGAATGAACTGAGCGTTCCGGCTTTGATATGCGACTATTTATCGGATTCAAAGCTCGGTGTGTTTATTCCCGAGGTCAGGCGGGACGGCTGTGCAGCCGTTTTTCTGGAGGCTTCTCCCTCTGAGATAAAAACGTATATCGACGGGTCATATATTGAAAGCGTTCCTTTCGAAATTTGCGTACAGTGCGCGGGAGAGGGCGCCGGAGAACGTCTCGGGGCTGTATCTTTCTTTGAGTCCGTCGACAGGTACGCCGCGGATAATCCCGTTAATACGGAAAAATACGGCATATGCGACGCTTTTATAAAAAGAACGTCGGGAATTTCAAAATCGGCGGTTTTCGACAACGGTACGGAGGAATACCGCGCCGCTTATCGCTTCACCTGCCGCACAAAAGGTTGATTTTACATGATCATGAAAGAGAGGGTCTTATAATTGGCTATCGTTAAAAGAGCTGAAAGACGTCACTATATGAATACGGGAACCGAAACGTCTCCCGTATGGTCACAGATCGGAGAGGGCTTTACCGACTTTACGGAATCGAAAAACGCGGTAAGCTACCAGAGAAGATATATTCACGAAATATCAAAAAGAACCGACGTTACGGGATATGCTCCCGTTATCGACTACGAACTTGAGGTATACAGCGGCAACCCCGTTATATCGAAGATACGCGATATAACAGATTTCGAAAAAACGGGAGACGATGCGAAAGTCGATATCGTTACGGTTGATTTGTTCGACGAAACGACAGTTTCGGGAGTATATAAAGCTGTCCGAAGAAAATATTCGGTTATTCCCGACGAGTGCGGAAAAGGAACGGACGCTTTATGCTACACGGGAACGATGAAGTCCGTCGGAGATATAAGAACGGGAACTTTCGTTTTGTCTACCGAAGTGTTTACGGAAGACGATTGAATTCAGTCAAGCTGAAAGGGCGGGAGAATAATTATGAACACAACATGGGAATTTTCGGGACGCGAATATTATTTTGACGTCAGCGAATACGAGTGTATGAAAAAAATGGGAAAGGCTTTGTCCGCGCTCGGAAGCGCGGCGGAAGAATCGATAAAAAAGTCCCGTGCGGATAAAGATTCTCCCGAAGCGCTGAAAGACCAGTGCGTTATGATACGCGCGTTCTTTTCGGACATCTTCGGCGCGGAGGCGGCGGAAAATATCTGCGGCGCGCCTCTGTCGGGAAGCCGTCACGGAACGGCGTACATGGATTTTATCGCTTTTGTCGATCTTCAGGTGAAAGAGGTAAACTCCATGCGCGATAAGATAAAGAAAAAATACGCGTCGCGCGCCGAATCGCTTGCCGTATGAAAAAGCTGTCCGTACTTTGCGACGCGCTTCCGCGGGAGATACGTGCGGGAAACAGATCTTATCCGGTTTTCACCGATTTCAGACGATGGATACTGGTTTCCGAGATCATATGCGAAGAGAGAGAGTCGCCCGATATTGCCGCGGAATGCGCGCTTTGCACCGTATCTCCCGCTCTTTACGGGGAGTACGAAAAAACAAGGGATCCGGAGCTTTTAGCGGAAGCTTTCCGCGGGATAATGTGGTTTTTCTCATGCGGACGCTTTGATTGTGACGAAACAAACGAAAAGTCGGATATAACCGAGGATCCTGAGCGCATATTCGATTTCGAATATGACGCCGAGCTTATTTTATCTTCGTTTATCGCGGCATACGGGATAGATCTTACCTGCGGCGAGATGCATTGGTGGAAATTCTCGGCGCTTCTGAAAACTCTCCCGCCAGAATGTGAGCTTATGCGCACCGTGTCGCTCAGAATGACGGACACGTCCGCTATCGAGGACGACTCGTTACGCCGCCGCGTGCGCCGCGCGAAGGCTGCGGTGCGCATAAAAAAGAATCAAAACAAATCCTTCACGGAAAGGCACGGTCAACAAAATTAAAATGAAAAATATTATACACATAACGGGAGGTATCTATGGCTGACGGATCGGTAGTTATCGGAGTATCTCTTGATATGGCTGCGTTTTCCGCTTCCGTTGCCGCAATGGAGGCGCAGATCGCGGGACTCGGCGCGAGGATAAACTCGTCGATCGCCTCTTCATTTTCGGCGGGAGGCATAGCGGGCGGCTTTGAAGCGTCTCTTTTCGGCGTTTCGTCTGCGATATCTTCTCTTGCCGAAAGCATTTCATCCTCAATGAGAGACGTCGCCGCAAAATCAATGGAGGCGTTTTCCTCATGCGACTGGGCTTCGTGCGGAAGCGCGGCGGCAGGCGGTATTGCCGCGGGAATAAACTCCGGCGTCGGAGCCGTAACCTCGGCGATAGACAGTATCACATCGGCTCTGCGCGCCGCGTTTTCAGGCTGGGAAAGCATAGGAGGGGACATGATGCGCGGTATCGCGAGCGGCGTCATGGCGGCAGGCGGAGAAGTGGTATCCGCCGTTCGGAGCGTATCGCAAAAAGCTACCGACGCCGCGAAGAGCTACTACCGTATTTCGTCTCCGTCCGCGCTCATGCGCGACGAGGTCGGAGTTATGATCTCACGCGGGATTGCGGAGGGAATCGTGTCGGGCAAAAGCTTTGTCGAAAACGCGATGAAGGAATGTGAACTGTCCGCCGGCGGAACATACCGAACCGACAATTCAAAGAGAACCCTTACGCAGAATATCTATCTCCGCGATTCGGATACCACTCCGTACACGAGCGCGAAGCGTATCAAAAAAGAAAGCGAGATGATGTTTCGGGTATGACGAAAAAAGATTATAAAATACTTTTCCAATCAAAGGGAAAGGTTCTTGAAATATCTCCGGCGTCGGTGTGCCACCTTGTAGAGGGGGGACTTTCGGGATTTGACTGCACGTTTTTCGACGTTGCGACAAAATCGTATTCGTCGGCTCACGGAGGGTATGCCGCGCGCCGCAGATTCGGCGAGAGGACGCTTTCCGTGACGTTTGAGCTTGAGGAAAGCACGGAGGATATAAGACGGCGGATCATTTCAATGATGGATCCCGGCGAGGACTGTGTTCTTGACGTTTATCTGTACGGAAAAAGGCGCGTCATCGGCGTGATACCGTATGAAGAAGCGCGTTTTGAGCGCGGCACGTTTTTCGATATGACGGAAGTAACTCTTACGTTTATTGCGCCGGGCGTGTTTTTCTGCTCTCCGGAAGAGGAAAATATATCCTTTGCGGAGACCGTTCCGCTTTTTACGTTTCCGATGAATCTGATGAAAGACGCGGGAACGGTCGGGGGAATTAAAAAGTCTTCAACAAGCGCGGAGATCTATAACGACGGCGACGGAGAATGCGGAATAACCGTGACCATACGTGCGAAAGGCGGATCGGTAGTTAATCCCGCGGCGGCGATGGGGGGAAAAAAGATACGCTGTCTTTTGACTCTCGCGGACGGAGACGTACTTATTATTGACGGACGTTCGAGGATAAAAAAGCTGTATAAAAACGGCGAAAGCGTCTTTTGCTTTGATAAAGACAGCGTTTTCTTTTCTCTGCCGGCGGGGAAAAGCACGCTGAACATCCTTTGCGACTCCGGAAGCGAGTACATTGAGGCAGGCGTCAGGTTTACCCCGATATATTTCGGAATGTAAGGCGGGGTACGAATGAGCAACATTTATTTTCTTGATTCTTCATTTGAAGTGTGCGGCGGTCCGTCCGATATGTTCACGTCGGTTGTGTGGTCGCGCAGATTCTTCGAATGCGGAACGTTTACTCTTCACGCTCCGGAGGAAATGCTTCCGCTTGCGGAAAGCGCGGTTTACGTGCGCAGCGAACCGATGTCTGACGGGAAGATCCGCTGCGGCAGGATCGAACATATAGAAAGCGGCGGCGGGGAATGCGTGATCTCCGGGAAAATGCTCGAATGTCTTTTCGCCGACAGACTTCTTCAGGGAAACGGGAAATTCTCGGGAACGGTCAGCGACGCGGTCTGGGCTGCGGTTTCTTCGATCTACGGAGAAAGCGTCGAAAGATCGGCTGACAGCGCGCAGATTTCCTCCGCCGTAAATCTCTATTATTCGTGGACCGATCTTGCCTCATGGCTTTACAGGAGTCTGAAACCGTACGGCGCGTCGTTTACCTTTGAGTTTGAGACAGGCGGAGACAAGCCGCGCTTTTGCATAGTCAAGGGAACGGACCGCTCCTCTAAATCAACCGCCGCTGCGGATAAAGCCGTTTTTTCGGCATCGCTCGGAAATATCTCAAGCGTCGAAATAAAAAGAGACGTCGTTTTTGCGAAAAACAAAGCGTACGTCTGCGGAGGAGACGGAACTCTCGTGACCCTTGACAAAAGCGGCGGCGGAGGGGTCCGTGAGATATATAAAAAATATGACGACATGATTCTTGCGGATTTCGACAGCGCCGCTTTATATACGGCGGCGCTCGGAGAGAAAGCCGAGGAGCTTCTCGCGGAGCATCCGGAAGCCGTGAGCGTGAGCGCCGAATGCGAAGCGGACGCGGAACCTTTGATCGGGCGCGACTGTTTTCTCGGGGATCTTTGCGATGTGACGGACGAAAAAAGCGGACTGTCTTTCGGGTTAAGGCTCACGGGAGCCGACGAAGTCTTTGAGAACGGGAAAGCTTCCGTTTATCCGTTTTTCGGAGAAGAAGCGGACTTTATAAAACGTATCCGCGAAAAAAACGGCGTATAAATATAATTTTCAGAAAGGTGATATTATGGCTGAGATCAAGGTTTCGGTATACGGAGGAATGTTTGACTCCACGTCGGTGGAGTCGACGGAAAGCGGCTTCCCGAAAGGAAACAAAGCGGTTGACTCGGAGTTTTTCGCAAAGCTCCTTTCGGTATTCTATAAAAACGGCATTGTTTCGGAGAGCAGCTTCAAAGTCGTGCCGAAAAGCGGAATGAGCGTCACGGTGACGGGCGGGATAGCTTTTGTAAACGGATATATGGCGTGGCAGAAGGAGGATATTACGGTAGCTGTTCCGGGGGCGGGTGGCTACGCGGTTCTTCTGCGTCTCGACACGGAAAACGGGGAATTTAACTTGGTTTGCGACGATTCGTTTTCCGCAGTGACGAGGGATGGAAATATATATGAGCTTCTACTCGCGACTCTGTGCGTACCGACGGGAAGCGGAAGCGTTACGGAATCGATGATAACCGATAAAAGATCCGATACGGAGAACTGCGGATATGTAACGAGCGCTGTCGACGCTCTTTCACGGGTAGACACCGCAGAGAATGCGTTGAATCTCGGCGGCAGCGCTGCCGACGCATACCTGAAAAAATCGGGCGGCACAATGACGGGCGCGATACACGCCGCGCCTGAGGGAACGGGAATCGGCGTCGTAAGAAATATCGCTTTCGGAACGAGCGTTCCGGAAACTCTCGCGGACGGGGAAATGTTCGTTCTGATATCGGGGGAGTGATATGAAAAAGCTTTTATTCAAAGACAGAGGAAGCTATTATTTCACGCACAACAGCGAAAACATCAAGTTTTCGGTATATTCCGACGGCGTTTATTTATATTTTGAAGTTGCGCTTTGCAGACAAATGGAGTATTACCAAAATAAATACGCGACCTTTTCATTTGATATCGCGTATAACGGCGTGACAAAAACGATATC
>CAKSJC010000097.1 GCA_934462885.1 uncultured Eubacteriales bacterium
GCGCAGTATATAATGCAGTCCGCTTGAATAGTACTCGGTCAATATCTCATTTGCGTATGTTTCACTTACTGTGGTTACCATATCTGCACAAACGATCGCTCCTTTAAGAAGATTGATGTTTCCGTTATATTCTACTATATTTCGATCCCATTCGGGAAGTTCAAAGACATCTCCGAGGATACTAAAATCAAATACGCCTTGATAGTCGATATTATGGATAGTAAATATAGCTGAAATGTTGCGATATTCTTCGATATGCGCGTATTTTCGTTTTAGGTAGATAACTGAAAGTGCGCTTTGCCAGTCGTTTGCATGAAGTAAATCCGGATAGAAGTTGACAGTTGACATAAGTTCAAGAACACACTTTGAGAAAAATGCAAATCTCTCGCCGTCATCATAATTTCCGTAAAGCATTTTCCTGTCGAAATAATATCTGTTATCTATAAAATAGAACGTTATGCCATCCGATACGGTTTTAAATATTCCACAGTATTGATTTCGCCAAGAGAGTCTGACCGTCGTTTCACAAACCAATTCAAGTTGATCCCCGAATTTTTCCCTAGTTGAGGCATAATAAGGTATAACGACTCTTATATCGGCGTCATCTCCAAGCTCCTTTTTGACGGCTTTAGGCAGAGAGCCTATAACGTCTGCAAGTCCTCCGGTTGAAGCATACGGAAGAGCTTCGGAAGCTACGTACATTATTTTCATTTTTAACCCTCCTGTCAGGATAAAGGTAAATCCGACTTTATATCATTCTTCCTTTTGAAACGTAGAACGGCTGTATCTCGGCTCCGCAAAGCATAATACCGTCTCTTATGACCGCATTCTTATCGGTAATAACGCAATTTAAGAACGCTCCCTCTCCGATAACGGTATCCTGCATGATGATACTGTTTTTTACGGTAGTATTTCTTCCGACCTTCACTCCTCTGAAAAGTATGGAGTTTTCAACAGTTCCCTCTACGTAGCAGCCGTCAGCTACCATGGAATTCTTAACTGCTGAAGTCGAACTGTAATATGCCGGATTGGAGTTTCTGACTTTTGTATATACAGGTCTGTTCTTTACGTTAAAGATAGAATCTTTGGCATCACGATTTTTCAGAAGCTCCATGCTATGTGCATAATAATCTCCAAAAGACGAAATGCAGGCAAAATAACCGTCATATTTATATACACGGTAGTTCATTCTGCCTATATTTTTCGATATTATATCACGCGTCAGGCTCACATAATTATGAGCGATAGCGTCAAGGACTATTTTTCTCAAATATGAGGTGTTCATTACTACGATATTAAGACTTATATCGGCGTTTCCCTCAAAATCTGACGGATAAGCAAGAATATCTGTTAGCCGTCCTTCTGAATCCGAATGATATATAGTACTGTTTTTTGCTTTTTCTTTTGTTAAGTTGACATTTTTTACAGCCACCGTCATATCTGCTCCGGTCTTTTTATGATATTCAATCATATCGTTGAAATCGACGTTGCATATAACATCACAGTCTGACATTATTACGTAATCTTCCGTTATACGGCTTATAGAATAATTTACGCTTTTCAGAGCCTCAAGACGGGTTTTATAAAGTGAATTAACGTTATTTGCATATGCAGTAATATAAGGCGGAAGGATTTTTATACCCCCAGAGCGCCTTGCAAGATCCCAGTCTTTTCCTGAGCCTATATGATCCATCAAAGACTGATAATTGTAATGTGTGATCACGCTTATATTATATATATTTGAGTTTACCATATTTGAGAGAGTAAAATCAATGAATCTGTAGCGGCATGCAAACGGAACAGAAGCTACCGTTCTGAAACGTGTAAGCTCCTCTAAGTTATTATCGTGTATATTTGAGAAAATAATTCCATATGCTGACATTTTTTATTCTCCGTTAGCGGCAATACGCCGACCGTTTTTTGAAAAACACCGTATGTTCTTATAAAGCAAACACTGTGTTCTTCACGCGCAAATGACGTACTTTATTTCAAGTTGTATTTCGTCAAGCACGTTTTTATTTTGACTGTTTTGCGATCCATTCGTCATTCACCATTTCACCGCCCGCTATATCGGTCCCGTGAGGAAGTACAAGATCCGAACCTATAACAGTGATCTTTTCTCCGGGAGATTTAGTTCTTCCGATTATACATCCCGCGCCTATTTTTGTATCGCTGTCAATTATCGAATAGTTTATCGTTGTTCCCTCGCCTATCGTCACGTCTTGCATTATAACAGAATCTTTAATATATGCTCCGCGCGCAACTTTTACGCCGCTTGAAAGAACAGAATTTTCAACTATTCCTTCTATCTCGCATCCCTCCGTAATAAGAGAGTTTGAAACTCTTGCATAGTCTCCGATAAAATGCGGCGGCTCCGATTCGTTCCTCGAATATATAAGCCACTGTCGGTCCCGCAAATCAAATTTCGGCTGTTCTCCTATAAGATCCATATTGGCTTCCCAAAGAGATTGTATAGTTCCAACATCTTTCCAATATCCAACAAAAGGATACGCATACATTTTTCGTCCGTCGGAAAGCATTTTAGGAATAATATTCTTTCCGAAATCTTTTGAAGAGTTTGAATCCGCCTCATCTTCTATAAGATATTTTTCAAGAAGAGATTTATTAAAAATGTAAATACCCATTGAAGCTTTTGTACTCTTCGGATGCTTCGGCTTTTCTTCGAACTCGACAATGCGCATATTTTCATCTGTATTCATGATGCCGAATCGGCTTGCTTCTTCGAGAGGAACTTCAAGAACTGCAATAGTACAGTCTGCTCCCGTATTCTTATGTGCTGCAAGCATTTTGGAATAATCCATTTTATATATGTGGTCTCCGGAGAGAATAAGGACATAGTCAGGATCATACCTATTTATATAGCTGAGATTCTGATATATGGCATTGGCTGTTCCTTTATACCAGTCGGCTCCGCTTTTTCCCTGATACGGAGGAAGAACCCTGACTCCGCTCTGTCCGCGGTCGAGATCCCATGGTTCGCCGTTACCTATATATTCATTAAGTACGAGCGGCTGATATTGAGTCAGTACTCCTACCGTATAGATACCGGAATTGACGCAGTTTGACATCGGAAAATCTATAATTCTGTATTTTCCGCCGAATCTTACCGCCGGCTTTGCAGTTTTTTCTGTAAGAGTATAAAGTCTGCTTCCCTGCCCTCCGGCTAACAACATTGCAATGCACTCTTGTTTTTTGTACATGCTGACCTCCGTTTTTGATTTATATTTATAGTGGGAGTTAATTGTTTGGATGTTTCTTTAGTATTATTCCTCCATAACCGGGAAGTGTAACGGTAAAGATATTCCTTTTTATGCCGTTTTTATCCGTGACCATGCGGCTTCGCGCAACGGACTCGTTAAGTCTGTTCTTTCCGCCGTATTCATATTTGTCGGTTGACAAAACTTCTTCGTATCGTCCTGATTTAGTGGCTGCAATTTCAAAATTTTCCCTTGTAACCGGAGAAAAGTTGAGCGCAATAATAAGCTCGCTTCCGTGTTTATCACGGCGTTTATACGAAATGATATTCAGATCCGAGAGATTGGGTTCTATCCATTCAAATCCGTCCCATGAATCGTCTATCTCCCACAATTCAGGATTTTCAATATAAAAGTGATTAATTGCCGAAACAAATCTCTGCATTTCGATGTGTCTTGGATATTCAATCATAAACCATTCAAGCTGATTTTCAAAATCCCATTCTCTGAACTGTGCAAATTCAGTACCCATAAACATGAGTTTTTTACCGGGAAGAGTCATCATATACATGATAAACGTTCTCATATCGGCAAATTTGTCGTCATATTCTCCGAACATTTTATCAACAAGAGACTTCTTGCCGTGAACGACTTCATCATGAGATATAGGTAAAATATAATTTTCACTGAAAGCGTACATCATCGGGAAAGTAAGCTTATTATGCTTGTATTTTCTGAATATCGGGTTAGTCGCAACGTAATCGAACATATCGTTTGCCCAACCCATATTCCATTTGAAATTAAATCCAAGTCCTCCGTCTCTTACGGGCTTTGTAACGAGAGGCCATGCGGTTGACTCTTCAGCGATCATAAGAACATCCGGAAATTCGGCAAAAACCGCTGAGTTCAGCTTTTTGAAGAATGATATTGCTTCCAGATTATGATTATTGCCATGTACATTCGGAACCCATTCACCCGGCTCTTTATCGTAATCAAGATACAGCATTGATGCGACCGCGTCAACTCTTAAACCGTCCGCGTGGTATTCTCTGAACCAAAATAAAGCGTTCGATATGAGGAAAGACTGGACTTCCGGACGTCCAACGTCGAAGCAGCGCGTTCCCCATCCTCTGTTCTCCATTCTGTCATTTCCTTGATATTCGTAAAGCGGCTGACCGTCAAATTCAAAAAGTCCGTGATCGTCTTTTGGAAAATGAGCCGGAACCCAGTCTAAAATAACTCCTATCCCTTTTTCATGAAATTTTTCTATTAAATATTTGAAATCATCAGGCGTTCCGTACCTTGACGTGGGCGCATAATATCCGCATATCTGATATCCCCACGACCCATCATACGGGTGCTCCATCACCGGAAGAAGCTCAATATGCGTATATCCCATTTCTACAACATATTCGGAAAGTTTGTCTGCTATTTCCCTGTAATTCAGGTAATGTTCTCCGTCGACATTTGATTTACCGTCGCGAGTTTTCCATGAGCCGAGATGAACTTCATATATATTCATCGGAGCGCTGTAAAAATGCGTTACTTTAGGCTTAAAGCCTCTCTGCTTTGGACAAAGTACCGAATTTCTTTTTTTGAGCCATTCGGAGTCTTTCCATGTGTGTCCGGAAATGTCAAATACAATAGACGCCGTTTTTGTTAACGTCTCCGAGTAAAATGCATACGGATCGGATTTCATATGAGTGACGCCGTTTTTACCTGTAACGGCATATTTATAATATTTATGCTCAAGCGATTCATCGGAAATAACGACAAGTTCCCATACCGATGTATCGTTACCTCTGTACATCATTTCGCCGCTCTGCCAGTTTGTAAAGTCTGAGCAAAGCGAGACGTTCAGCGCATTAGGAGCCCAAACTCTAAACGTATATTTATATTTTTCGTCTGCCTTATCAAGATGACATCCAAGGTAATCATATGCAGTATAGTTAGTCCCGCTATGGAAAAGATATGCCGGAACGGAAACGTCGTATAATGTATCGCTCTTTTCAAAAGAAATCATATTTTACCCCATCCTTTCTGCAACTTAATTATACAGCAGACTTCCATATTTTTCAAGAGACTTTTGATATGTTTATAAAATCTCACTATTCAGTATCCCCGTTTTTATGTCAATTTAACAATATAACCTACGTTTTCTGTAAGTTTAAATCATTTTTTATTTTACTCCCAATATCGTTTTTTCTTCAAAATACATAGAAATATATCAAAAGTATATGCAAAACAAAAAACTTTACAACACATAATGTATTGCAAAGTTTTTTTTATATACCGTAGGCCGTAAATCTCCATGGATAAAAAGCAGCTTCCTCTGCATAATCTATACCTATCCTTGAAGAAGCAGCCACGCTTTTCGGGGTATATCCGTCGTCTCTTACAAAAAGTTCGTTTCCGGTCATATCGATAGCATTGTGAATTCTTGTGTCTATATCCATTGCAATGCAGAGCTTACCCGGACCGTTTGTAAGTGCGCAAAGTTCTTTTTCTTTTAATTCACATACAGAATCCGGCAATCTGCTCCGGCGGCTTTTTTCTTTAATCTTCTCGTACATAAAAGAGATATCACCAACAGGCTTTATAGCGCGTATCAATACTGCCTCAGGGATCCCTTCTTTATTTGCGGTAATGTTCATGCATGAATACATCCCATATATCAAATATACATAAGAGTACCCGCCTTGGAAATACATGGTTTCGGTTCTCTTTGTTCTTTTTCCTCCATATGCGTGAGATGCTTTATCCAAAACTCCCATATACGCCTCTGTTTCGGTTACCACACCGCAAAGTTCTCTTTCTCCGATTTTGTGTACAAGGGTTTTACCAAGGAGTTTTTCAGCAAGTGTAATCCCATCGGTAAGATAAAAATCTCGTTCCGAATTCAATGACGATTCCTCCTCAAATTTTTTAATTTAACATTGAAATTACCATTTGTAAGATTACACCGCATCTTCGAACTATAAGCAACTCCGTTTATCATCAGAAATCATTTTATTAATTTACAAACCTTAAAAATTACCAATCCGGCAAGTGGGGCTGCATTCTTAACTTGTAAATTGCAAATCAGCCCCACTTAACGTCGGCTGCCCTGTATATTTTCCTGCTGAGAATTTCACAAGTGATATGAGTGATGCGGGTGCTTTACACATCGGTTCATGTTGCCGCTATTCAGTCAAAGCAGTATGGCGT
>CAKSJC010000098.1 GCA_934462885.1 uncultured Eubacteriales bacterium
CCTTTATCCCGTCCTCCGAGTATACGGTCTCGTTTAATTTATCGTAGAACGCCTCGATCTCTCTGCGGTCTCCCGTAACGGGAAGCCCGTCTCCGAAGTATATCTCGTTTATTCCGTGAGAACGCTTTATAAGCTCAGCCGCCGCACTTAAAACTTCTTCGTCGGTGTAACCGACTCCGCACGACGCGGCGCACACCGCAAACGAGAGCATAACCGCGGTAAGCGCCGAAAGAAGTACGCAAAGCCGTGCGCGGGATCTTTTGTAAATATTAATGTTTTTCATCGAATAATTATTAATCACTTCATTCTTCATCCGCTTGTTCGGACATACCCGATTCGGCAGACGTATCGGCTTCCCCGGATTCCTCCGCATTCGGTTCGACAGACTCGACAAAATCCGCGGATGCATCGGTATCCGATTCGACCGCCTCCGCAGTTTCGTCTTTCTTTTCGCTCTCGCGCTCGGAGATTGCGAAGTTGACGAGTTTTGATCCTTCCGACAGCTTCATCATGATAACGCCGGCGGCGCTTCTCTGATACATCGGTATTCCGTCTGCGTGAGTTCTGATCATCGTTCCCTCGTTCGTTATCATGAGGATATCCATCTCGTCGCGCACAGTAGCTATTCCGCAGACGCGGCCCGTTTTTGCCGTGACTTTCTGGCATATCATACCCATGATTCCTCTTCCCTTCGGCTCAAATTCGGACGCTTCCATCCTCTTTCCGAAGCCGCCCTCGGTCATAACGAGAAGCTTGTTTTCACGATTCCATTCTTCGTCGCCGTAAACGATGCACGCTCCCGCAACCTCGTCGCCGTCGCGAAGCGAGATTCCTCGAACTCCGTGCGCGGTGCGGCCCATGACCGATACGCGGTTTTCGTTAAAGCGCGCGCCGAGTCCGTTTTTCGTCGCGATAAGGATATCCGCATTCCCCGTCGTATGCGCTACAAAAATAAGCTCGTCGCCGTCGTCGAGATTCATGGCGATTTTTCCGCCTTTACGCTGTATTCTGAAATCCGAAAGACGGGCTCTCTTTATCACTCCGCGCCGCGTGAGCATAATCAGATAATTATTTTCGTCAGCGTTTCCTTCGAGATCGGGAACGGAAAGCATAGCGGTTATTTTTTCGCCGTCCGCCATGTCGATAAGATTAACAATATTTGTTCCCTTAGCCGTTCTTCCGGCTTCGGGGATCCTGTACGCTTTCATGACGTGCATTTTACCGATATCGGTAAACAGCATAAGGTAAGAGTGCGAATCGACTACCGATACTTTTTCGATGTAGTCCTCTTCCTTTGTAGACATACCGATTATGCCGCGTCCTCCTCTTCTCTGAGCGGAGTAAGTATCGGCGGGCTGTCTCTTTATATAGCCGTCGTGAGTGAGCGTAACAACCGCGCTGTGGCGTTCTATAAGGTCCTCGATCATTATTTCGTTTTCGACTTCCTCGATGTCGGTTTTTCTCTCGTCGGAATATTTTTCTTTGATTTCAAGCATTTCCGATTTGATAATACCGTCGATACGTTCGGGATCGGCCAATATCTCGCGGCACTCTTTTATTTCGGCGTAAAGCTCGGCGAGTCTGTCCTCAACCTTTTGTCTCTCCATACCGGAGAGTCTGCCGAGAGTCATTTGAACAATCGCCTGAGTCTGCTCATCCGACAGCTCGAAGCGTGCTTTAAGTCTCTCTTTTGCGGTATTGGTATCGGGAGAGCTTCTGATTATGGATATAACCTCGTCGATATTGTCGATAGCGATTTTGTAGCCCTCGTTGATGTGAGCTTCCTTCAAAGCTTTATCAAGATCGAATCTGACCCGGTTTGCGATAACCGATCTCTGATGCTCGATATATACGCCGAGAACGCCTCGGAGGTTTAATATTTTCGGTTCGCCGCCCACGAGTGAAAGCATGATGACCGAACAGGTTGACTGAAGCTCGGTGTATTTGTAGAGCTGATTTAATACGATTTGACCGTTTACGTCTTTTCTGTGTTCAATAACGATACGCAGACCGTCTCTGCCGGACTCGTCGCGGATATCGGTAATTCCCTCAATACGCTTGTCGCGCACCATGTCGGCCATAGTTTTGACAAGCTCGGACTTCTGCACCATGTAAGGAATTTCGGTAACGATTATCCTGTGATGATCCTCTTCGACCTCCGCTTTGGCGCGAACCATAATGCGTCCGCGTCCCGTGGAATACGCTTCTATTATGCCGTTCTTGCCGTAGACCGTCGCGCCTGTCGGGAAGTCAGGTCCCTTTATAAACTGCATAAGCTCTCCCACGCCTGCGTCGGGATGCTCCATCAAGTATATAGTACCGTCGATTACCTCGCCTAAATTGTGAGGCGGGATATTCGTCGCCATACCGACCGCGATACCGATCGCACCGTTTACAAGAAGGTTCGGAAAGCGCGCGGGGAGAACGGAAGGCTCCTTTCTCGTGTTATCGAAGTTCATATCCCATTTTACGACGTCTTTTTCGATATCGCGCATCATCTCTCCGGAAATTTTGGAAAGACGCGCCTCGGTGTAACGGTAAGCGGCAGCGCCGTCTCCGTCAATGTTACCGAAGTTTCCCTGACCGTCAACAAGAGTGTAGCGGTAAGAGAACGGCTGCGCCATTCTTACCATTGTTCCGTATACGGAGGAGTCTCCGTGAGGATGATAACGTCCGAGAACGTTACCGACCGTCGTTGCAGACTTGCGGTAGTCGTTGTTGTACGTGAGATGATCCTCGTACATAGCGTAAAGAACACGCCTCTGCCCCGGCTTCATTCCGTCTCTCGCGTCCGGAAGAGCGCGCGAAACTATAACCGACATGGAATACTCAATAAACGATTTCTTAACCTCGTGCTCCATGTTTATGGGAACAATCTTCTGATCCGGATACTCTATGTTGTAGTCTTTCTCTTTCTTTGACATCTCTTAAACCATGCCTTTTTGTTATAATAAGGAGAACGACGCGGGGGGTTTTTGAAAAAAACCCCCGCACCCCCAAAAACTTTCATGAGAAAGTTTTTGATGTGCTCCCTTGAATCTTTTGTGTAACTTTAATTTGAAGTAATTAAAGGGGAACGACGCGGGGGATTTTTGAAAAAAACCCCCGTACCCCCAAAAACTTTCACAAAGAAAGTTTTTGATGTCGTGCAGACAATTTTAGTTAAGCTTTAGTTTATGCGGATACTCAGTTTACGGACGGCTCTACGTCAGCCGGCTGAGTATCAGCGGTAACTTAAACCGAACCATACCCTCCTGCAATACACCCATACTTCCCCTCAGTCCGAAAGTTCTTTGGTTCTTTCTTTCAAGAAAGAACCGTTTTCCCTGCGTCCCCGCGTCTCCTTTATAGGCCTTCAACGTAGTCGGCTGCTGCGGAGGAGGCGGAGGAGGCGGCGTATTCGGGGGATTTTCCGCCGATATAGCGTTCATAGATATACGTACCGAGGAAGGTATCGCCGGCGCCTTTTTTGCGGCAGACTTTTCTCTGTTCGGAGGTTATATGCTTACATTTTATTTCGCCGCCGTCGGGGTATGAGACGACCGCTCCGTCTTTTCCCATGGTAGCTATAACCGAGGTAGTATTTCCGGTATTTTTGACAAGCTCGCGTGAGGCGTTTTCCACATCGAGAGCGGTTTTGAGTGTTTTTCCGGTAAGCTCCGAGAGTTCTTTCAAATTAGGTTTTATTAAAGTCGGGTATTTAATCGGATCTTTTTTATCAAGCACCGCATGGCGGAGAGCTTCGCCGTCGCAGTCGACTATGCAGTCATGACCCGATTTTTTAATAATTTCGCAAAGCGTTGAGATATAAGTTTTCTCAACTCCGAGAGGAGAGCTGCCGCATATTGCGAAAACGGCATCTTTTTCTCTCGTATAAGTAGCGGTTTTTTCGGTCACGTCGTAAATTTTTTCACCGATCGCGGTTCCCGGAGCGTTTATCTCAACGGTATCGCCGAGTTCCGGTATAAGTGAAACGTTCACGCGGGTAGGAAGGTCAATATTTATCGTATCCCGCGGAATGCCTTCTCTGTCGAGGATCTTAATAAGGAGATCTCCCGTATCGCCGCCGGCGGGGAAAATATTCTGAAGGTCGAGTTCATCGTAGGTTCCGTTCAGTTTAGCCTGTTTTATGATAGCTCTTGCTACGTTGATTCCCTTTCCTCCGGCGCGGAGCGTGTGCGAATAAGTCCTGTTTATCCCGTTATTAACGGCGAGGGTGTGATATTCAACGTCGAGAGCCGGTGAAAGCGTTATAATAATAATTTTCATTATCCGTCAATATTTCCTTACTCAGAATAAATTAAATGTCCGATTAAACATCGAGGTTTTCCGCGTATTTTGCATTCTGCTCAATAAATTCTCGTCTCGGCTCAACCTTTTCGCCCATGAGGGTGGAGAAAATTTCGTCGCACGCCATAGCGTCCGCGACTTCGACTTTAAGGATCGTGCGGGTTTCGGGATCCATGGTAGTTTCCCAAAGCTGTTCGGGGTTCATTTCACCAAGACCCTTGTATCTGTTCGTTTTAATATTGTTTGCTCCCAGCTCCGCCACGATCGCGTTTTTCTCATCGTCGTTGTACGCATATCTGACCGTTTTTCCTTTTTGTATCTTATAAAGCGGAGGCTGAGCAAAGTAAACGTGTCCATCGTCGATAAGCTTTCTCATGTGCCTGAAGAAGAACGTGAGCAGAAGTATTCTGATATGCGAGCCGTCGACGTCGGCGTCCGCCATGATGATTATCTTGCCGTATCTGAGCTTGCTTATGTCGAAATCCTCTCCGATACCGCAGCCGAGCGCCTGAATTATCGGGATAAGCGACAGATTCGAATATACCTTGTCGAGACGTGATTTTTCCACGTTCAGCACCTTGCCGCGCATCGGTAGGATAGCTTGGAATTTAGAATCTCTTCCGCTCTTTGCGCTTCCTCCTGCGGAATCTCCCTCGACGAGGTAGAGTTCCGTAAATTCAACGCGCTTGTCCTGACAGTCGGCAAGCTTTCCGGGCAAGCTTGAGCCTTCAAGAATCGACTTGCGTCTTGTAAGCTCTCTTGCCTTTCTCGCGGCTTCTCTGGCTCTCTGAGCTGCGAGCGATTTTTCGACGATAGCTTTCGCAACCGAAGGGTTTTCCTCGTAGAATTCAGCGAGCTTTTCCGAAACGATGTTGTCAACGATACCGCGGACTTCGGAGTTGCCGAGCTTAGCCTTCGTCTGGCTTTCGAACTGTGCGTCCGGAAGCTTTACCGAAACCACGGCGCAAAGACCTTCTCTCGCGTCGTCGCCAGACAGATTTTTGTCCGAATCCTTGAGCGCGCCGCATTTTCTGGCGTAGTCGTTTAATACCTTGGTTATCGCGCTCTTAAAGCCCGTTTCGTGAGTACCTCCGTCCACGGTCGACATGTTGTTAGCGAACGTGACGATAGTTTCGTTATAGCTGTCGTTATACTGCATGGCGATTTCAGCGGTTATATCGCCTTTTTCCGCTTTCATGTATATAACGTCGGGATGAATAACTTCGACGTGCTTCGCGCGGTTTAAGTGTTCGACGAACTGACGGATACCGCCATCATATTTCAGGTCGTATTCCAAATATTTCCCGCGTGTAATTTTCTCGTCTTCTTCGTCCTCGAATTTAACTTTTTTGGTAACTCTTTCCTCTTCGGAGTCATCATCGTCCTCTAACATATCTTTTTCGGAATTTTCCGAACCGTTTTCGGAATCTGATACGCCGTTTTCGTGCTCTTTTTCTTTTTTCTCTTCTTCGGCGGCGCCTAAGAGACGGGAAATATCTTTGTCTTTATGATCTGTCGAAAAATCTGCTTCTTCCGGTTCAAGCTCGCGTCTCTCATCGCGAAGAATTATTCTTATTCCGGCGTTGAGAAAAGCCTGCTCACGCAGCCTTGTGAGAAGAGTTTTCAGATCAAACTCGGTAGTGTCGGTAAATATTTCCGCGTCGGGCTTGAAGCGAACGTAAAGACCGTGCTTGCCGTTTGCGTCTCCGACGCATTTGAAATCACGCGCAATGTTTCCCTTTTCGAAACGCATGGTGTACCTCTTGCCCTCGTAGCAGTTGTCTACTTCCATCCATTCGGAAAGCGCGTTTACAACGGAAGCTCCGACGCCGTGAAGACCTCCGGATATTTTGTAACCCTGACCGCCGAATTTTCCTCCGGCGTGAAGTACGGTGAAAACCACCGCAAGAGTAGGAATCCCCATTTTGTGATGTATCTGCGACGGAACTCCGCGTCCGTTGTCCTTTACCGATACGCTTCCGTCGGGATGAAGTACTATCTCGATACAATCGCAGTATCCCGCCATCGCCTCGTCGATTGAGTTGTCAACTATCTCATATACAAGATGATGAAGCCCGCCCTGCGACGTAGTGCCGATGTACATTCCCGGCCTCTTGCGTACAGC
>CAKSJC010000099.1 GCA_934462885.1 uncultured Eubacteriales bacterium
ACCATACCCGTTCCGATGTCATTGTTGACAGACTTTTGCGATTGAGCCCGGAGACAGCCTGAAAGAGCCGTAAAGGAGTTTGCGATACAAAGTCCGATTATTGTCGTAAATACGGGATTTATAGACGAGGAACGTACCATATCGGCATTGTTTCCTGTGGCGCGGATAGCTAACCCGAGCCTTGTTTTGAGAAACAGGGCGAGGAATACAGATATTATAATCACGGCGGCAGCCGCCACTATAAGTTTATACTGCTTTGCAAAAACACTTCCGTCGAGAAAGTCTTTCAGTTTTGTGAATACAGTCTCGGTTTTGTTCATGTTGAGGATCGACGAACCGCCCATGATAGCAATGTTCACGGAATAAAGAGCTGTATTTACTATTATTCCCGAAAGAAGGCTGTCGACTCCCATTTTTGTTTGGAGAAAGGCGGTAATAAATCCCGATGCTATGCCCGCGAGCATTGCAGCCGCGATAGCAAGATAAGGATGACCGGCTATTGCGACAGTGGCGCCGACAGCCGCTCCGAGCGTGAAGCAGCCGTCGGTGGAAAGATCGCATACATTAAGCATCGAGTAGCTTAAAAACAGGGCAAGAACAGTGAGCGCACTCATCAAACCAAGCTCAAGAGCGGTTTGAAGCAGTGTAATAATCGAATCAATAGGCATTTTTTATTTCACCGTAAATTATTTGTTGAGATCGTCGAAGCTTTCGGCAGTAACGATCGTTTCGACTTTTGTGCAGAAAGGAGCGAACGCTTCTTTAATCTCATTGAAGTCATAGCCGAGCTTATCGCAGCTTTCGGTGTTTACGGTTGCCGTTCCGTTGTCAAATGTAAGAACGGGAACAGATGCCGGATCCTTACCGTTAAGAAGAATATCTGCTATCATGTCAGCTGTCTGTTGACCGAGGTTTGCGTAATCAACGCCGTATCCGAGGAACGCGCCGTTAAGAGCGAAAGAATCGGCACCTGTATAGTGCGGTATTTTAGCGTCTGTGAAAATTTCGTAGATAGAAAGCTCGGATTTCATTACAGTGTTGTCTGTAGGTGTAAATACGGCGTCAACGCCGTCTGATACCATTGCCTGAGCTGCGAGGACTATTTCATCGACTGTTGTTCCGGTGTGCTCGACGTACTTAACTCCGCGTGCGTCGAGATAAGCTTTAGCGTCGGCAATAGGAGTTGCCGAGGAGTCCTGCCCTACATCATAGAGAAGACCGATTTTGTCGGCGTCAGGATCGGCTGCAAAGATAAGATTCATTACGGAAGCTGTGTCGAGGTAATCGGAGGTGCCTGTGATGTTGCTTCCGGGAGTTTCAAGAGATTCAACTATTCCGACGGATATAGGATCGGAAACAGCCGCGAAAACTACCGGAGTCCGGTCATCCTCGGTAGCAGCCTGCATTGCCATTGCAACGGGCGTTGCCACTCCGACCATGAGGTCAACTTTGTCTGCTTTGAAGTTTGAGATTATCTGAGACATGAGGTTTGCGTCGGCATTACAGTTGTCGGTAAGTACTTTGAACGTTACGTTCTTTTCTTCGCCGATTGCAGAAAGACGGGATGTGATATTTTCGATTATCTGATTAAGGGAAGCGTCGTCAACGTAGTTGCAGATACCGATAGTGTAGTCTGCATCTTTTTTTGTGTCTGAATTTCCGCAGGAAGAGAGAACGGAAGCGGCGATAACAAGTGAGAGAATAATAGCGAAGAACTTTTTCATTTTGTTTTTTCCTTTCGTTATTTACATTTTATTTAATAAGTTGGTTTTTTGTGTTGTAGCGTTTGATAGATTTGAGATAATGATGAATCGGCGCATATGCGCCATTTTGAATCCATAATAAACATAAAAAACTCCCATCCCAACAATTTTAATTGCTGGGACAGGAGCATAAATCCTGCGGTGCCACCCGGCTTAACGTGTTAATAACACATTCACTCAGCGCGTACATACAATACGCCGACCTTTTTTCACGGAGAGTCACAACTCCGTCGCACATACCGGAAGACATACGTCTTCTTTCCGCTTGCCCTCGGAAGCCCATTCAATCTTACTCTTTAACTACCGCATTTCCATCGTCGGCGGCTCTCTGAAAGTAAGCGATAAGATCTACTCACTCTTCCTCATCGGTTTTCTGTATAATAGCACATTATAATTTGTTTGTCAAGCTTTTTTGCAAAAAAAATTTATGAATCCGCGTATTCTTTTGTTTTATTTTTGTCTTTTAGCTTGTCAATGGAGATTGTCACCTTATGCTCGATAGGATTCCACTGAGACTTTGAGAATATAGCACAGACCGCTATCGGTATGTATGTGAACATAAAGAGCGGATAAGTAAAAATGTAAATGATTTTTTTGGTAAGAGATCCGGACACTTTATTGTGGTTCATAAATACAGTCATGAGAGACGAGAGCGCCATAAAGAGGTACATTCCTACAACGGATAGAATACCGCTTCTTAGAAGAAGATCGTAATGCTTGGGTATTATAAGCGTAACGATTGGTATAAGCGAAACCAAAATCGAGAAAAGATATCCCCAAAGCGAAAGCGTCAGAGTTTCAAAACATCCCCAAGCGCGTCCAAAGCCGCGAAACATACCGCAAAAGAGACGCCAACCGTATTTAAGAGATACTTGAAGTCCTCCCTGTACCCAGCGTTTTCTTTGATTCCATGACTGGGCGAGAGTTTCCGGCTGTTCATCGTATAAAACGGCGCTTTCGCAATATCCGATTTTTACTCCTTCGGCGGCGCACCAGCTGTTGAACTCTATATCCTCAGTGAGAGTGAAGAAATTCCATCCGCCCATTTTGCGGTACAGTTCGCGCGTAAAGCCGAAGCCGGTTCCGGTTACGGCGCAGGTTGTTCCGAGCGCCATTCTTGAAGCATTCAGATGAGAGCTGTCATGCAGATACCAGTACGAATATCCTGCCGAGATGCTGTTCGTCATGGGATTTTTGGAATTTCGGTATCCGCATACTGCCTGATATCCGTCGCTGAATATTTTATTTATCTCGGTAATGTAATTTTCAGACAAAAGATTATCTGCGTCAAAGATAAGAAAAGCGTCGTAGGAGTCTGTCAGTCCGTCGTTTTCCATACAGCGTAGAAGAAAATTGACCGCATATCCTTTGCCGACCTTTTCGGTATTGAATCTTTCGTATACTTTAACGCCGTGTTCTCTTGCCACATCCGCCGTTTTGTCTGAGCAGTTGTCGGCTATGACGAAAACATCGAACAGTTCCTTATTGTAATCCTGTGCGCTTATGGAGTCAAGCAGATACGGAATAACATTTTCTTCATTGCGCGCGGCAACGAGAATTGCATATTTGTTGGGTTTCGGTGGATTTTTGATACGGTATTTTTTGAAAAGAGGAACAAACAGATAAACTACCTGATAAAAGTAGCATAAAAACAGGATTACGGCAAGTACCCGTCCTGCTGTGTTCATCAATGATAAAATTTCAATTATAGTCATTTTTTAATCACGCTTTTTGGTTTTATTTTCATTTTTCCGAACGCGGAAAGAAAACTTTTTTATTTTATTATACATTTTAAACAGTTAAAAGACAATGCGGTTTTGATTAGAAATTGATTAAAACCGTATATTGTTTTTATATAAAATATTTCCGAAAAAGTCAAAAAAATTCTGTGTGTAATTTCAAAGGTTTTAACTTAATTTAACACAAGATAATACCGCAAAACTTTTTTTCAAGATAAGAGCAGTAAACTTCCGGATCGAACTCTCCGCATACTGAGCGGAACAGATCGGCGGGATCGAACATTTTTCCGTGTTTCCAGATTTTATCGCAGAGCCACAAATTAATCTTTGTGAAATCTCCGAGTGAAACTTCTGAATACACGTCAAATTCTTTATTCATCAAATCAAGATACTGTGCGCCGTAAGCAGATCCTATTGCGTATGAAGGAAAGTAACCGATGTTGGCGTTCGACCAATGACTATCCTGCAAAACTCCCATGCGATCGTTTGGAACTTCGATTCCGAGGTATTCTTCGTAAAGCCTGTTCCATTCGCCGGGAAGAGAATCCGTGTCAATGGTTCCGTCGAACAATTTCTTTTCAAGCTCGTATCGTATCATGATGTGCATAGAATATGTCAGCTCATCGGCGTCGGTACGGATGAGAGAAGGAGCAGATTTGTTTATCATTCTGTAAAAATTATTTTTTGAGATATCTGCGAGACGGTTATTGAACTCGGAGTTAAGCAGATCATAGAGAACGTTGCAAAAAGGTCTGCTTCTGCCGATATAGTTTTCGTAGAATCGCGACTGACTTTCGTGTATCGCCATTGAAACACCGCCGGCAAGACAAGTGCCGACAAGCTCGTCTCCCACGTTTAACTCGTAGAGAGCGTGACCGCCCTCATGTATCACACTGTACAAAGACGAAAGAAAATTTTCCGCAAAGTAATGCGTTGTAATACGTACATCATGCTTGTTTACGTTTGCCGTAAACGGATGCTCCGTTTGACCGAGAGTGCAGTACGCAGGATCGATGTTCATCATATCCATTATGAGTGCGGAAATCTTTTCTTGTTCTCCTACCGAAAAAAGCGGAAGTATGGGAGCGTCGTCAATTTGCGGAGCGGACGTTACTTTTTTTATTACGGGAACTAGTCTTTTTCTCAGAGACGCAAAAAAAGCGTCGCATTTTTTGCGTGTAAGTCCTCTTTCAAAAAGATCGAGAGTATAATTGTACGGATCCTCATCCTTATTTACGTACTCCGACTGCCTTTTCATGGAGTCAAATATTTTTGTAAGATAAGGCTTGAAGAGCGGATAGTCGTTTTTTTCTTTAGCTTCATGCCAAACGGAGCTCGCGGATGAAATGAGCATATTGAAATCAACGACCTCTGAAAGCGGTATTTTTCTGGTGCGATCAAGAGTGCGGTAAAGCTCCGAAACATTGCGCGACATTACGGGATCGAGAGTGTCTTTTATTTCATTGAGGAATTCGATAGCTTTTTCGGCTTCCGGATCGGTAGTGAGTTCATATGTCATACGTGAAAGTTCTCCGAGAGTTTTCGCGCGGTATTCCGCGCTTCCGCGGGGAGCGACCGTTTCACCGTCAATATAAAGTATTGATACTGCATGATCAAGCGCGGCAAGAGACGCCTGATTTTTTGCAAGCGTATCAAGGGCGGTTTCTTTGTTCATAGCATACTCCTTTATCAATTCTTATACATGATAAAATTATATCACGTAAAAATATATAATGTCAATAAAATTAAGATGAAGAATAACAAAAATATGAATTGTACACCTACAAATCGGATGAAGCTGTTTTTTATTTTGTGCTTGACAAATAAAATTTGTGCTGATATAATGTAAGTTGTGGGATAAGCTGAAGCTGTTTTTTTGCGCACAGAGAGAAACATGAGCTGAGAAGTTTCCGTAATACTGCAAGCAGTACCGCCCTGACGAGTAAAACGTCGCTATAAATTTTTATATAAAATGAGTTAAAAGCTCGGGTGGAACCGTGTGAGTTTTTCTTGCACCCCGAACAGGATTCCCTGACCTGCGGCTTTTTTGTTTTGCCGCGAGTATTATCCGTTATAAAAACATCTGCGTGAGGGATATAATTCGGCTTGAAATAAAGCGTATCCCGTTCACGCGAAAGAATGCCGAATCAGGTTTTCTTTCAAATTTCTTATTTACAATGCCGCGCGGTATTGTAACACCGGTGACAGTTATGTTTAATGTAAAATTTGCAGACAAATCAATGCAGTTTGACACTCCGGTAACAGCCTATGACGCTGCCCGTTCTGCCGAACTTATCTCACGCGATGTTATCGCTTGTAAAATCAATGGAGAAGTGCGCGATCTTACTACTCCGATAGACGCGGATGCTTCAGTTGAGCTTCTTACATTCAAAGATCCCGACGGAGCGCACGTTTTCCGTCACACCGCATCGCACGTTTTAGCGGCTGCCGTAAAGAGGCTTTTCCCCGAAGCTAAGCTTACAATAGGTCCCGCTATCGAAAACGGATTCTATTACGACTTCGATACGGATGTTGCTTTTACTCCTGAGGTTCTCGAGAAAATCGAGGCTGAGATGAAAAAGATCATAAAAGAAAACGCAAAAATGGAGAGAATTGTTCTTCCCAGGAAAGAGGCTCTTGAACTTATGCGCGACGAGCCGTATAAGATTGAGCTTATAAACGATCTTCCGGAAGACGCCGTTATCTCATTCTATAAAATGGGAGACTTCACGGACCTTTGCGCAGGACCTCATCTTTTCTCAACAGGAGCTATAAAGGCTTTCAAGCTTACAAGCTGCAACTCCGCTTATTGGAGAGGAGATGCAAAAAACAAAGTTCTTCAGAGAATATACGGAACTGCGTTCGACAATAAAGAAGCGCTCCGCGAATATCTTGAAAGACTTGAGG
>CAKSJC010000100.1 GCA_934462885.1 uncultured Eubacteriales bacterium
GTTCAGCTCCGAGCAGGTTTCCGGCGCCTCTTATTTCAAGATCCCGCAAAGCAATGCGGAAGCCTGCTCCGAACTCGGCGAACTCGCGAATAGCCGCAAGTCTTTTCTCCGCAATATCCGAAAGCGCCTTTCCTCGTCTGTATGTGAAATACGCGAACGCCCTCGTACTCGAACGTCCGACTCTTCCTCTTATCTGATGAAGCTGAGAAAGTCCGTAATTTTCCGCATTTTCAATTATCAAAGTATTCGCGTTAGGTATATCGACTCCGGTTTCAATTATTGTAGTGCAAACAAGAACGTCAACTTCTCCACGCACGAGCGCGTCCCAGATGTTCTCCGTATCCTCTCTGTCCATTTTCCCGTGAGCAACTGCTATCCTCGCTTCCGGAATAGCCTTTGCTATCCTGTCGGCGACCCCGTATATCCCCGCAGTATTGTTGTAAAGATAGAACACTTGCCCGCCGCGTCTCAACTCGCGCCTTATCGCTTCATTTATTATTCCCTCGTCAAATTCCATTACGTAAGTCTGCACAGGGGATCTGAGTCCGGGAGCTTCTTCAAGAACACTCATATCAACGATGCCTCCCATCGCCATATTGAGAGTCCGCGGGATCGGAGTTGCCGTAAGAGTAAGTACGTCAGCTCCTATCGAAAGTCTTTTTAATTTTTCTTTCTGCGCTACTCCGAAACGCTGTTCTTCGTCAATAATTATGAGCCCGAGATCGGCAAACTCCACGTCCTTTGAAATAAGCCTGTGAGTTCCGATTATTATATCACACTCACCGCGTTTTATCTTTCGAAGAGTAGCCTGCTGAGCAGACTGTGTCCGAAAGCGGGAAAGCATATCTATATTTACGGGATACGCTCTCATACGACTTAAAAAAGTCCTATAATGCTGATACGCAAGGATAGTAGTCGGAACAAGAAGCGCCACCTGTTTCCCGCTCATAACAGCTTTGAACGCAGCGCGCAAAGCAACTTCTGTTTTTCCGTATCCAACGTCTCCGCATATAAGTCTGTCCATAGGATACGGTTTTTCCATATCACGGCGTATATCCTCTATCGCAGCCAGCTGTCCGTCAGTTTCCTCATACGCGAACGAATCGGCAAATTCACGGCACATATCGTCGTCAGGCTCGAACGCTATTCCCTTTGTGCGTTTTCTTTCCGCATACAGCGCTATAAGCTCGCGCGCCATCTCCCGCGCTCCGGATTTTGCCTTTGATTTTGCTTTATTCCAATCGGCGCCGCCCATTTTCGAAAGCTTGACCGCTCCGGTGTCCGCTCCCGCGCCTATATATTTTGAAACATGGTCAAGTTGATCCGCAGGTAAAAAAAGTTTGTCGCTTCCTGCGTATTTTATATGCACGTAGTCACGTGAGCTTCCGTCTATTATGAGGTTTTCTATTCCCATATACTGTCCGATCCCATATGCGTCGTGTACAACGATATCACCAACCTCAAGATCGGCGTAGGACATGATAGCTTCAGAGGCGGTTTTCTTCTTTTTGGATTTTTTTAACGTTGCTCTTCCGCGCCCGGGACGTGCAGACTCTCCCGAGAGATTCATCAAAACAAATTTCGGATCTGCAAGCTCGAATCCGCCCACAAATTCTCCTACCGTAAGAAGAACGGGAGATTTTTTCCCCGAATAATCCCTTATGTTAAAATCCGCCGTCGAATCGGCATACATTACGGAGTATCCCTCTTCCGTAAGCATTTCCGACATTGAATTTTTTTGGTTTTCGTTCTCGCAGATAACCTCTGCCGTATATTTTTCTTTCGCAAATCTCGCAAGATCGTCTTTAAGGAGAGAAATATTTCCGTCATACGCCGTGACATGCCGGGTATTAAAAATAAACACTCCGCCGTAATCAAGCTCCGCGCGGCTTCTCATGATCTTGTCAATGAGAACAACCGGAGCCGTTTTTCTTTCGATTATCTCATCAAACGAGCGCGTATATATCCCGTCGCGGCACGCCGGAAGTTCCAATGATTCCGTCATATCGGCAATACTCTGTTCGGTGAGCGCGCATGATGCTTTATAACGTTCCTCCGAGGAAGCGGCATCTATAACGATCAGATTTCCGCGAATATAATCGAGCGTGCAGGTTCCGTCCGGATATATCACAGGAAGATATTTATCTGCAAAGTTTATCTCAAAGCCATGTTCAAGCGATGACAACTCCCCGCGGAGTATCTCCGCGGCTCTGGCGTATTTTTCATCGGCTTTCGCCGTTCTTCCGAGTTTTCTTATACGAGAAGAAATATGTCCTTTTAATTCTTCCAGTTTTTCTCCGGACAAAACAAGCTCTTTTACCGGCGGGAAAACATAGCCGGCTTCCGACATCTCAGTAAACCGCTGCGTTTCAGCCGAGAAGTGTCCCATGCGGTCTATGTCATCTCCGAACAATTCTATTCTCACAGGATTTTCACCGGGAGGATATACGTCGATAATGCTTCCACGCACCGCAAACTGTCCGACGCTTTCAACCAGTTCCACTCTCGTATAGCCGGCTTCCGACAGACGCGCCGCCATATCGGCAGTATCGACAGGCTCGTCATACGAAATTCTGACGCATCGTTCTCTGAGTCCCTCCTCCGAAACAGTTACCTGTAAAAGCGCTTCGGCAGTCGTACAAATAACACTCGGTCTTTTTTCTTCGGGAAGAAGTCCGGAAAGCGCTGAAAGAACAAGAAGTCTTTCTTCTTCAATATCGTGAGATGACGATATATTATTAAAACAATATTCTCTCTGCGGAAAAAAAGACGCTTTTATTTCGTTTGAGACAAGAAGATCGCGGAAAGACGAAGCTTTTTTTTCATCGTTGAAAACAAGCGTCAGGGGACGGTTCGCATCTGCCGTATCAGCGCTTACAGTCATAAGGTAAATATACTCCGCGCCGTCTGAAAGCCCGCTTACAAGATAAGGTTTTCTTTTTCCGACAGGCGTCGAGTTTAGTGCGGATATAAAGGAAATGTAGTCTCCGCTTTTTCTGAATATATCGCAAAGAAGCTTATAATTCATACAGTTTTACCTCCCCTCAATTGCGTCTTATAAACAATCTGTCTTAAAACTTTATACCGTTGAATTTTCCCATTGCATCGTCGCATTTCCCGTCAAGGAGCATGAGGCAAGCCTCGTACACCGACTCGAATATCTTAAAAAGCTTTTCCATATCATCGCGCGAAAACTGCCCAAGAACCCAGTCTGCAAGATCGTAGTCGGGATGAGGTTTTTCTCCCACTCCTATGCGTATTCTCATAAAATTCTCGCTTCCGAGACATGCTATTATGCTTTTCAGCCCGTTATGTCCTCCCGCGGAACCGCTTTTTCTGATCCGCATACGTCCGGGAGCCTGACATATATCGTCGGAGATAACGATAATCTTCTCGGGCGGTATTTTATAAAACGACGCTGCCTCTGCTATTGCCTCTCCGGAATTATTCATAAAAGTTTCCGGTTTAAGAAGAAGTACGCTATGTTCTCCGATTCTCGCATTTGTGCAAAGGGATTTAAATTTCAGTTTTTTCAATTGGACTCCGCATTTCTGCGATATATAGTCTGCGGCGAGAAAACCGGCGTTATGCCTCGTGCGTGAATACTTCTCTCCCGGATTTCCGAGTCCCGCTATTATAAATTCGGGCGCGGCGGCTTTTTCCTTATCTTCCGATATCTTTTTAAAAAGCTCAAATATGTCTGACATTTTTTACCTCTGAATCTTTTCTTCCAAACGCGCAAAAAGCCCGTTTTTATGACGAGCGGCGGTTATACTGTTTTTATTTTTTGTTTCGAGTGCCTTGGTCTCTCTGCTTTTTTCTTAGGTGAAATGCGTACTTTGACCTTGGAAGACAGTAGTTATTTTGCTTCTGTAATCACGCGATATCGGATCGTATATCAGATCCTCGCATATTTTCGGAGAACCGAAAAAGTGCATGGGGATCGCGTGCTTTATCCTGTAATGCTTCATGTAATAGTCAAAACCGAGAAATGAATACATTCCCTGTCTTGTATCAAGCGTGAGAAACGCGGTATCTATAACAAAATTACGAAGTCCTTTTGTATATTCTCTGAATCTTGACGTCATTTCAAAGACTTCAGGCTCACGCATTCCCTCCCAAAGCCAAAGATTGAGATCTCCCGCGTGGAAGATGTTCCGTCCGACGCAGCTTACGAGAAAAGCTACTCCTATATCGGTAGAAGGAAGAGTTTTTATCCTGAATCTGCTTTCCGGTCTGATGTCGGCTCCGGGGGAAATCATTATATAGCTCTCTATTCCGTATGAACGAACGGTCTTTTCGGGTATATCGTCCGACACAATAAAACGAACGCACGGATGATCTTTACATATACTGAATATATCAGGATTGAAATGATCCTCGTGATGATGACTTATAAAAACATACAATTTTTTCTTCTGCGGAAGAGCGGGAAGTTTTCCTACGGAGTAATCAAATATCAGCATATGTGTTTCGGATTCCACAGTAAATCCGCTATGCCCCGTACTGTTTATAACGATCATTTATTTTTCCGGCCTCCTTCCGCACTCAAAAAATCAGTACTAATATAGTAACATTATCATATTGTTTTGTCAAGAGAAAAAACTTGCTTTTGACTTTTCTCTGAACGGGCGTGTTATGCTATTTCATATTTTTCTCTTATTTTTGAGTCCGATAATACGTTTTCCGCCGTATTAAATGCTTTTTCATACTTAAAAAAGGCGAATATTCCGTTTTACCCTTTACTTTTTTTGATATTTATGGTATCATTGTAAAACTGGTAAAGAAAAAACGTACATTGATATATATTTTAAGAAGGGAATCTCTTATGGATAACCACTGCTATGAAGTATTAAAACATTTCAATCTTGATACTGATGTTTCATCTTACGGAAACGGACACATTAATGAAACATACATCGTCAAGACTTCTCCGAGCTATATTCTTCAGAAAATTAATAAAACCACATTCAAGAATCCTCCTGAAGTCATGGAAAACATCATGGGAATTACAGAGTTCCTGCGAAAAAAAATCATCGCCGAGGGTGGAAATCCCGATCGCGAGACTCTTAACCTTATCTACACGATGGACGGAATGCCGTATTACAAGGATGAAAACGGCGATTACTTCCGCATGTATAAGTTTATTGATCACGCTAAGTCATACGACCTCGCCGAAAATCCTATGCAGTTATATAATGCCGCAAAAGCTTTCGGAAAATTTCAGAATATGCTCTCTGATTATCCGGCTGAGACTCTTCACGAGACTATCGTAAACTTCCACAACACAAAGTCAAGATATGCCGACTTTAAAAAAGCCGTAGCTGACGATATTGCCGGAAGAAAAGCCTCCGTACAAGACGAAATAAAGTTCGTTCTCGACCGCGAAGGAGACGCCGGCGTCATTGTTGACGCTATCGTCTCCGGGAAGATTCCTCTTCGTGTTACTCACAACGATACAAAATTAAACAACGTTATGCTCGATGTTGAGACCGGAGACGCCGTTTGCGTTATTGACCTTGACACCGTAATGCCCGGTTCTCTCCTTTACGACTACGGAGATGCGCTGCGCTTCGGCGGCTCAAGCGGCGCTGAGGACGAAAAAGATCTCTCGAAAATATGGTTCGACATCGAAAAGTTTGAATACTTCACAAAGGGATTCCTTGAAGTTCTTCCGTCTATCACCGATGAAGAGCTTAAGCTTCTTCCGTTCTCTATCAAGCTAATGACTCTCGAATGCGGACTGCGTTTCCTAGGAGACTATCTGAACGGAGACGTCTACTTCAGAATTCATTATCCGGATCATAACCTTGACAGATGCAGAACCCAGTTCAAGCTCGTCTCGGATATTGAAGCAAAGATGGATGAACTTAACGCTATCGTCCATAAAATATCCGGCAGACAATATTAATTTTCATATATAAAAAGCAGCGCAAACTTAGTTTAAGTCTGCGCTGTTTCTATATATTCCCGAAATATACAAAAACGGCAATATCCTCTTTGAGTTTTTTTATTTTTAATAAAAATACTCTTGTACTCAAAAAAATATGCTGTATAATAAATGGTAAGTATCTTTCTATTTACAAATGTGTTTACAATGAAGAAAAACTTCTTTTCACGTGTTCCTCTTTACAGAAAAATTCTGTGCGCGTTTTTTTCACTGATCTTCATCGTCTCTCTTTCTCTTTTTGTTTTTTACACCGTGCAAAAAGCGAAGGGAAATACATTATATTCAGAGCTGAAAAAAGATCTGTTTTCGGGAGGGCCTGCTCCTGTCGATCGTGCGAAAGAGCTTTTTCCGTTTGAATCCGTCTCAAATTCGGATCCGCTCCTCTCGGAATATTCCGCTATTCTTGAT
>CAKSJC010000101.1 GCA_934462885.1 uncultured Eubacteriales bacterium
CGATTTCCATAAGAAGGGTAGGTATATCCTGATAATGATAGTAAAAAGAATTTCTGTTTATCCCGCAGTCCTCAACGATAGTGCGGACGCTTATCTTTGAGAGAGGGTACTCGGTCAGTAATTTCAGGAAAGAATCCTTAATTGCTTTTTTTGTAAAATTTGGCATAGCAGCTCTCCTATGTGCTATATCGCTTTTTTGCCGATAAACTATGCTGTCGCAACATATTAACTTTCGTTTTTACAGGAACAGTATAAAAATTGCAGAATGTTTATTTTACGTACTTCTTAATTATAAAATATTATAGCATAATAAGTAAAAAAACACAACTGTTTTCATAAAGCAGATTGAGAGTGCAGAGCGGCGTTCCCGATTTTCTGTAAATATCCTTTTATCGTGATAACGTTCTTTTAATTTTTTACGGAGGCTTTCTGTTCTATGTGTTTACGGATTTAAAAAGAGACATATTGCGCATTTTTATATAAAAAATTTTCATGGAATTGGCACGTAAAAAAACAGCGGCATATACTGTTTATGAAAGGGGGAATGTGTTATAGAAAAGAGAGGGTTACATCAATCAGCCGGGAACGCGGTAGGCAGGCGTTTTGAAAGTTTAAACGATCTTTGCGCTGCGATAGAGAGAGGCGCTGATGCGTTCGCACAAATAAGGGGAAGCGGAAAGTACGGCGCGATAAACGGTACAGTTTTGTTTTACGGACTTGAAGATTTTGTTATAGTGCGTGCGGATATCTCGGGATTGCCGACAGGCGCGTCATGCGATGAGCCTGTATTTGCATTTCATATTCACAGCGGAGGAGAGTGTGCCGGAAACGAAACTGATCCGTATGCAAATGCGGGAATGCACTATAATCCCGGAAATTGTACTCATCCATATCATGCAGGAGATATGCCGCCTTTATTCGGAGTCGGAGGAAAGGCATTTTCAATGTTCATGACAGACCGTTTCAGAGTTCCCGAGATAATAGGGAAAACTGTAATTATTCATGCGAAGAGAGATGATTTTACATCTCAGCCGTCCGGCGATTCGGGAGATAAGATAGCCTGCGGTATAATCAGAGCAGGCTTGATACGGAAAAGAGGGTAAAAAACATACAAAAACCGATGAAAACGGCGTTTCATCGGTTTTTTTGTTATACTTGTGTCAAGCGATGATCTTATATAAATGTTGTTTAAGGTGAACATATTCATCACAACAAAAGCATTTAATTGTTTTTTACTGTTCCGCTTGTCTGACACAATAGTTTTATGTTTTAATTTATGCTGATCATTTTATATTTAATAATTTGCGCAGATTATCGCTTTTTGCCGGATTTAATGTTATAATTAAAATGTTCTTTCGCCAAATTTAATTACGTGAAATACAAAAGTTTACATATAAGATTTTCATTGCATATACAAGATGCGTCGGAGAACGGATGAAGCGCAGAAAAAACAAAGTCGGTATTATCGAACGCGTCCATTGGAAAGTGAGAGAGTAAAATGAAATACGTACTTGTTACCGGAGCATACGGCGGAATGGGTAGAAAGGCCGTAGAAGTATTGAGAAAACATGGCTTTGGTGTGTTTGCAGTGGATAGGAACGTCGGAGATTCGGAGGAAAATGTGATTCCTCTCCGGGTTGATATTACAGACACGGAAAGCGTGAAAGATGCGGCGCAAGAAGTTGAAAAAGTCACGGACGAACTTTATGCAATCGTGCATTACGCGGGTATATATATGCTTGATTCACTGGCGGAAACGGACAGCGAGAGTTTTGAGCGTATATTCAAAGTCAATTTGTTTGGGGCGTTTATTATTAACAAGATATTTCTGCCTTTTTTGAGAAAGGGGAGCAAAATCGTCATTACTACAAGTGAGCTTGCCACCCTTGACCCATTGCCGTTTACGGGAATCTACGCCGTAACGAAATGCGCGCTTGACAAATACGCATACTCGCTTAGAATGGAATTACAGCTTCTCGGAATTACAGTTTCAGTCATTCGCGCAGGCGCGGTAGCTACCGGAATGCTGAACGTATCAACCGATGCGCTTGACTGTTTTTGCAAAAAAACAAAACTCTATTCCTGTAATGCCGAGCGCTTCAGGCAGATTGTGAACAGTGTGGAGTCAAGATGCGTTCCGCCGGAAAAGATTGCCGACGTAACGCTAAAGATACTGTCGGGGAAAAAGTGCAAATTTGCTTACACTGTAAACCGAAATCCCCTCTTGCTTTTATTGAATGCGTTACCGAAGCGTATGCAGCTTTGGGTGATAAGACAGGTGTTAAAATAGAATTTCAGTGGGAATAAGAATGTGAATGATAATTCCTGACATATCTATTCAAAAAGTTGCCCGCCCCTTCTTATTTCACCATTATAAATTCGTAAAGTCTTGCAAACAAAACGGCATTTCAGGCGATTTTGAAAGCAAAGCGCTGCTCGCTTGTCCGTTTGTCTGTTCCGACAGATCAAAGCGGAGAGAACGTCTGATCTTTTTTGGGGTTAAACATAGTTGTTTCTTCCATAATAAGATGATAATGAGAAACGGATCCTGCGAGGATTAGATTCGCAGGGCCCGCTCTTTATGTTTTGTTAAGTTACCAACCATAACGCAGTTTTTATATACCGACAAACCTGTTAATACGTCGGTCGTTTTGCAAGTTATTTCCTCTTTGGGATGCGTTAATCCCACACTGAAGTCGGAATTTTATAGGTAACACTGACGGTTTCAGTTCCGTCTTTTACGACATTTGCACGATACTTTGCCAAAAAGTTTGTCAATGAATACATATCTATCCATATTTGATTGTACCCGTCTTTTTGTTCCGGAGCAAAAATAAGTTCGAGTCCAAAATGAAGGTGGGGTGTGTCTATATTGTTTGTATTTTCCTTTGCCGAATATCCTGTCATCCCGAGATAACCTATGACATCGCCGGCTGCCACTATCTTTCCCTCATATATATCGGAGTAAGGATGATTTTTTCTTAAATGAGCGTAGTAATAGTAGCGTTTTCCGTCGAATGAACGTATTCCGACACGCCAACCCCCGTACTGATTCCAGCCGCAGGCTTCGACATAGCCTGATTCAACCGCAACGATCGGAGTTCCGACAGAACCTAACATATCGTGACCGAGGTGGCGTCTTTTATATCCATATGAACGTGATGCCCCGAAATCGTCGTAGTGATTATAGTAATATCCCGCTGCGAAAGGCGAGTACGCGCAAAGACCGTATTTTGGCTCAACCGTCACTTCGCCGTCATTAATTGTATATTCATCATATTCGCATACGATTCCGTCGAATATTGCTTTATATACTTCGAAATAATAATCATATAACTTTTCATTCGCTGCAATATCTTTAATTTCCCGGCCGTTTTCATACATTTATATAACGTATGAAAAATCGCTTTTTTTATATTTATTAAAATTTCCTCCGTTTTTTACCGAAAGAACCGCAAGCGATTCATATATTCTTAAATGACGATCGCTTCCGTATGAAGAAACATCATATTCAAAGGTATCTCTTATTGCAGCCTCCGTCGGAGTAAAATCGACCCATTTTATATGATCTGCTCCGAAAACCCGTTCTCTCATGCAAAAAAGAATAGAGAAGAAAAAAACGGCAGTCAAAAGTTTTTTCATTTTTTGTCCTTTTTCTTTCAGTTATAAGTTTATTGTTTCTCCGCATATATAAAATATAATTTGAAATTTTATCATTAAAAGTTTTGTCTTGCCTCTTTTGCATAAATGAATAAAAACTATGAATATTTGTATGTATATCCATTGACAAAATGGGATGTTTGTATTATAATTATCAATGAATAAAAATGAATATTTTTGCTCATTTACAGAGAAATACAAATGTCCGCCGCAATAACGTGCTGCGCAGAACAAGACGGATTGAATAAAAATAATTCGTTGACCTTAAAATGAGCAATAGCAAAAAAATGTCTGCTGACTGTGGTATCGGAGAGGGAAAATGGCAAAAAAAGTTAAACTTTCGAGACATGAAAACCGTGAAATTGTGTATAAACTCCTTTTTGCAAAAGAGTTTGATTGCGAAACTCCCGCGACGGATTTTTACGCCGCATATGATGAAGAAAGTGAAGTAAGATATACCGATTATACCAAAGACACATTTTTCGGAGTGTGCGAAAATAAAGACGAAATAGACAAGAAGATAGAGATGACATCGCACAAATGGAAAGTTTCCCGTATGTCCGTATCTACAAAAACGATATTAAGGCTTGCGGTTTATGAAATGCTCTATTCCGCTACGCCTCCGAAAGTGGTTATAAACGAGGCTGTCGAAATTGCAAAAAAATATGACGATGAAGAAGCTCCGTCTTTTATAAACGGAATACTTAATAAAATCGCGCGCGAGAATTCGGTGTTTGAAGAAAATACTTCCGCCGAAGACAAAAATGCAGTTTGTGAAATTAAAGAAGTACATGACCCAGAAAACGGTTTGGCGGAAAATAAGGAAAATGGCTGATAAAAAACTTTTTCTCGGTATAGATACGAGTAACTACACCACATCGTCAGCTCTTTCGGATGATGGCGGCAACATACTTCTAAACTTCAAAAAACTCCTTCCGGTGAAAGAGGGCGAGCGCGGACTCAGACAAAGCGACGCGGTTTTTCATCACGTGAAAGGACTTCCGGAGGCTGCGCGCGAGGTAGAGAGGATACTTGCGGATTCCGAAAACGGAGGACTTACCGCGCTCGGAGTATCATACGCGCCGCGTGATACTGAAGGCTCGTATATGCCGTGCTTTCTTTCGGGATTGGCGGCAGCTGAATATGTATCCGCCGTAACAAATATACCTCTTTATCGCGTTTCACATCAGGCGGGACATATTATGGCGGCACTCAACTCTGCATGCCGCAATGCAGGAATTGACAGATCGGATTTAATAAAAAAAACTTTTGTTTCCTTCCACGTATCGGGCGGAACAACTGACGTTCTGCTCTGCAACCCGGATTTTGAAAACGTATTCAATATATCGAATATAGGAGGCACAAACGATATAAACGCCGGACAGGCAATAGACAGAACGGGAGTTATGATGGGTATTTCATTTCCATGCGGAGCTGCAATGGACAAAATGGCGATGGAATATGACGGGAAGTTGCCTAAACCGAAGATTTCGGTAAACGGCGCCAACTGTAATCTGTCCGGACTTGAAAATAAAGCCGCGGAAATGTATAAAGAGTGTGAAGATCCTAAAAAAACATCGGCGTATACTCTTTCTTTTATAGCGTCGACACTTTCCGAAATAACAAAAAACGTTCTCGCAAAATACGGAGATTTACCGATAGTTTACGCAGGCGGAGTAATGAGCTCCGCTTATATAAAAAAGAGCCTGTCAAAGTACGGAATATTCGCCGACCCGGAGTTTTCATCTGATAACGCTGCAGGTACGGCGCTTCTTGCGGCAGAGCTTTACAAACGCGGGATAGTACAAGATGAACGATAATTATTCTAACATTAATATGAATTCTGAAAACGCAAGATTTCCGGGGGCGCTTACCGTAACACAGCTTAACGAATACGTTAAGAGAATGCTCGACTCAGCTCCCGCGCTGACGGATGTGTATGTTAAAGGGGAGATATCGAATTTCAAAAATCATTACAGCACCGGACATTTTTATTTTACTTTGAAAGACGAGGGCGGGCAGCTCAAATCAGTAATGTTCAAGTCGTTTGCGGGAAAGATGAAGTTTATCCCCGAGGACGGTATGAAAGTTACGGCACATGGACGGATTTCAGCCTTTGTAAGGGACGGCTCTTATCAGCTGTACTGCGATATGATGGAGCCGGACGGGGTCGGGGCGCTTTACGTTGCTTTCGAACAACTGAAAAGAAAGCTGGAGCGAGAGGGACTTTTCGATCCATCGCGAAAAAAAACGCTTCCCAAAATACCGACCAGGATCGGCATAATCACTTCGGCTACCGGGGCTGCAATACGTGATATGATAAATGTGTGCGGAAGACGTTTTCCATATGCAAAACTGGTGCTTTTCCCCGCGCTTGTGCAGGGAAATGACGCTCCGCAGAGCCTTATAGCCGGGCTAAAGTATTTTAACGCAGCAAAAAACGCGGACGTTATAATAATCGGACGCGGAGGAGGCTCAATCGAGGATCTGTGGGCATTCAACGACGAAGGAGTTGCAAGAGCGGTAGCAGCATCCGAGATACCCGTGATTTCAGCTGTCGGACATGAAACCGATTTTACAATCTGCGATTTTGCCGCAGATTGCCGCGCGCCTACTCCGTCTGCCGCCGCCGAACTTGCCGTTCCCGATACCG
>CAKSJC010000102.1 GCA_934462885.1 uncultured Eubacteriales bacterium
TCTTTCTTGGAAGAAAGAACCAAAGAACTTTCGGACTGAGGGGAAGCATGGGTGTATTGCAGACGGGTATGGTTCAGTTTAAGTTATTGCCGATACTCAGCCTGCTGACACAGAGCTGTCCGTAAACTGAGTATCTGCGTAAAACAAAGCATAACTAAACTTGTTCGCACGACATCAAAAACTTTCTCATGAAAGTTTTTGGGGGCGCGGGGGTTTTTTTCAAAAATCCCCCGCGGAGACGCGGTTCTTTCTTGGAAGAAAGAACCAAAGAACTTTCGGACTGAGGGGAAGCATGGGTGTATTGCAGACGGGTATGGTTCAGCTTAAATTATTGCCGATACTCAGCTTGCCGACATAAAGCCGTCCGTAAACTGAGTATTTGCATAAACTAAAGCTTAACTAAATTTGTCCGCACGACATCAAAAACTTTCTTGTGAAAGTTTTTGGGGGCGCGGGGGTTTTTTTCAAAAATCCCCCGCATCGTTCCCTTCGTTCCCTTCGTTCCCCCGTTCTCCCGTTCCTTTTTAGCGGGTTTTGCCGAGCATATATTCGACGGAATCGCAAAGTGCCTGCCAGCTTGCGTTGATCACGTCGGAGGAGACGCCGATAGTTCTCCAGACCGACACGCCGTCGGTAGATTCAATGGAGACGCGGACAGCGGAGGCTGTTGCTCTTGAATCGAGTACGCGGACGCGGTAGTCGGTGAGGTGCATTCCGGCGATTTCGGGGTAAAAGCGTGTAAGGGAGCGGCGCAGGGCCTCGTCGATGGCGTTGACCGGGCCGTTTCCTTCTCCTGCGGCGAGCTCTTCTCTGCCGCCCACCGAAATTTTTATGACTGCCGAGGCGGAAAAGGTATCGAGGCCGCTTTCGGTTTTTGCGGCGTCGGCCTCGTCCACAATTACTTTAAGGGATAAAAGATCAAAGAATCTTTTTCTGCGGCCGACCACCTCGTCGATAAGGAGAGCGAGAGAGGCTCCCGCGTCTTCGTAGTCGAAACCGAGAGATTCCTTGCGGCGCACCGCCTGTGCGGCGCGGAGGACCCGCGGATCGTTTTTTGAAAACTCATCCTTCGGAAGATATGTACGCATTTTATCTATTATCGCGGCGCGTCCGCAGAGTCCGCTGACGACGATATTTCTGCTGTTTCCGACGGTTTCGGGAGAGATATGCTCAAACGAACGCGGAGTTTTTGTAACTCCGTCGATGTGAGCGCCGGCCTTGTGAGTGAAGGCGTATCCGCCGACGAACGGTTCGCTTTCGGAGAAGCTCATGTTTGCGGCTTCGTTGACTTCGCGAGCGGTTTTCGTGAGAAGCTTTATTTTGTTCCCGATGCAGTCGAAGCCGAGCTTGAGCTGTAAGACGGGGATGAGCGTGTCAAGATTCGCGTTGCCGCACCTTTCGCCGATGCCGGAGATTGTTCCCTGCACGTGAGCCGCTCCCGAAAGAGCGGCGGAAACGGAGCAGGCTTCCGCCATTCCGAGATCGTTGTGGCAATGGATTCCGATATTTTTGTATTTTTTGCATACGGCGGCGGAGATCATTCCGACGACGTCCGGAAGCATACCGCCGTTTGTGTCGCAGAGAACCGCTGTCTCCGCACCGGCTTCAAGAGCGGCGCTAACCGCGCTCATGGCGTATTCCGCATTGTCCGAGTAGCCGTCAAAGAAGTGCTCCGCGTCGAAAATTACTTTCTTTCCGCGGCTTTTTAAGAATAAAATGCTGTCGCGTATCATGCGGAGATTTTCGTCTCCGGTTGTGCCGAGAACCTCCGTCACCTGATAAAGCCAGCTTTTTCCGTAAATAACACAAACGGGAACCGGCGCTTCCGCCGCCCATGAAAGCATGCGGCTGTCCGCCGCCTCTTCGCCGGCACGGCAGGTCTGCGTGAATACCGCAAGACGCGAGTTTTTTAATTCGAGCGACCCGATTTGACGGAAGAATTCCGCCCCGGCCTCGTCCGTTATCATCCCTGCCTCAATATATGATACGCCCAGCGCGTCGAGCGCGTGAATAACTTTTATCTTGTCGCTTACCGAAAACTCTACCCCCGCTCCTTGCTCACCGTCGCGTAAAGTAGTGTCAAGTATCTCAATCTTCATTCAATCACCTCTTAAAACACGAATTTGGGGACGCGGAGAGACGGGGGACGCGGTTCTTTCTTGAAAGAAAGAACCAAAGAACTTTCGGACTGATGGGGAGCATGGGTGTATTGCGGACGGGTATGGTTCAGCTTAAATTACCGGCGATACTCAGCTTGCCGACATAAAAAAGGCTGCGCAGTGAGTATCTGCATAAACCAAAGCTAAAATAAATTTGTCCGCACGACATCAAAAACTTTCCTATGAAAGTTTTTGGGGGTGCGGGGGTTTTTTTCAAAAACCCCCCGCATCGTTTCCCGTATCGTTCCCTTCGTTCCCCCCGTTTCCTGTTCCTTTTAGCCATTTGTTAATTGCGCCGAGGTAGGCTTTTATTGAAGCTTTGATTATATCGGCGGAGACGCCGCGTCCGGTGAAAGAGCTTCCGTTTTTATCTCGGATTTCGACTTTTGCTTCGCCGAGGGCGTCTGTGCCTTCGGTCACGGCGTCGATGCCGTAGGAGTAGAGCGAGACGTTATCCGCGCCTGCGATACGGTTTATCGCATTGAAGGCGGCGTCGATCGGGCCTTCACCGGGTGCGGCTTCGGTGAGGAGGATTTCCTCACCGTTCCGGGATTTGTCTTTAAGTGTGATAAGCGCCATAGCTTTCATATGATTCCCCGACTGTATCTGGAACGTTTGGAGGTAGTATTTTCCCTCAAGTGAGTCGAGGTATTCGCCGATTATTGCGCGGATATCGTCGTCCGTGATAACGTTGCGCCTGTCGGCGATTTCCTTGAAGCGTGAGAAAGCGGCGTCGATCCCTCCCTCGTCGAGAGAGTATCCGAGAGCGGCGGCGCGGTCTGCGAAAGCGTGTCTGCCGCTGAGTTTGCCGAGAACTATCGTGTTCGAGTTTAATCCTATGTCCGCGGGATCCATTATTTCGTAAGTACCGCGTGCCTGCATTACTCCGTGCTGATGTATTCCGCTTGCGTGGGAGAAGGCGTTCACGCCGACAATCGCTTTGTTCGGCGAGACGGGAACTCCGGAAAGAGAGGCGACAAGGCGGCTTGTTTCAAGAATTTCGGGAGTTTTAACAGCGAATTCGCAGCACTCAAGGTCGCGTCGTACCTTGAGTGCCATGACGATCTCCTCAAAGGAGGCGTTTCCCGCGCGTTCGCCGAGCCCGTTTACCGTACATTCCACGTATTCCGCTCCCGCGCCTATCGCGGCGAGAGTGTTTGCGGTCGCGAGTCCAAGGTCGTTATGGCAGTGAGCCGACAAAGCCCAGTTTCCGGGAACTTTTTCGCGAAGAGCGCGGAGCATGGAGGCAAATTCATCGGGAAGCGCGTATCCAACCGTGTCGGGAATGTTGATTATCCTCGCGCCCGAATTTACCGCAGTTTTGACTGCCAGAGCGAGAAAGTCGCGCTCTGTGCGCGTTGCGTCCTCGCACGAAAATTCGATTTCGTCAAAAATGCCGAGTCCCGCGGCATACGAGACGTTCTCGCGAATTTTGTCTATCGCCTCGGCGCGCGTTATTTTTAACTTGTTTTCAAGATGTATATCGCTGGTTGCAATAAAAATGTGAAGTCTCTTTCTTTTTGCGCACGAAAGAGCCTGCGCCGCGCGGTCGATGTCGCTCTTGATCAGTCTCGCGAGCGCGGACACACAAATGTCCGTTTTTTCCGCAATGCCGCGGACTGCCGCGAAATCGCCCTCGGAAGATGCGGGAAATCCCGCTTCAATAACGTCGATTCCCGTTTTCTGAAGCCGTTTGGCTATTTCAAGTTTCTCAGCCGCGCCGAAATGAACGCCCGGCGTTTGTTCGCCGTCGCGCAGCGTAGTGTCGCAGAATTTTATTTTTCTCATATTAGCGAAAATCTCTCCTAAGCGTGGGCGTGATATTTTAATACCGCGCCGCGTACATTTTTGCCGTAGTCCGTTATGCACTCGTAAGACATATCGTTTTTTTCGGCAGTCTCGCGCATTTTTTCGCCTTGCGCGAATCCGTGCTCAAAAATCAGCGCGCCGTTCGGCGTCAGATGATTCTTATAAATTTTTGTTATTTTGTTGATTATGCTCATTCCGTCGCCGCCGGTTTCGCCGTCGAAAAGAGCCTGTCGCGGTTCAAAATCAAGCTCCGGCTCAAGACGGTTCATCTCATCCTCCGAGATGTACGGAGGATTTGACATAATTATATCGAATTTTTCGCATTCGGGGAAGATATCCCGCGTAGCGTCTCCGATAATTATCCGACACCTGTCCGAAAGTCCGAGCGACTCAATATTCCGAGCGGCGATATCCGCGGTTTTCGGGAAAAGTTCGACCGCCGTACCCCGCGCGTCGGGGCGCGTGTAAAGGAATGACGCTATCATGCATCCCGAACCGGTGCACAGATCAAGGACATTAGCGTCCGGTTTTGCCTCTCGGAGCGCTCTTTCAACGATAACCTCGGTGTCGGGGCGCGGGATAAGACAGTTTTCGTCAATGCGGAAGTTCAGTCCGTAAAATTCCCACTCGCCTATGATGTACTGGAGAGGATAGCGCGAACATCTTTTGGCGAGCGCGGCGTTTAAGGCGACCGAGCAGTAATCCGCGCTTTTTTCGCAGAGAACGGCGGATCTGCTCTTCCCTTCAAACTTTTCAATGAGAATGTAAGCCTCAAAATCCGCGTTTTCTATTCCGGCGTCCGCGAGCCTGCCGCGTATTTCCGAAAAAGTCATATCAGTTATCGGTTTTGTCCGCAGCGTCGGATTTTTCCGATGAATCTCCGCCGGCGTGTTCCGTGTTGTCGGAGCCGCTTGTTTTGTCGGATTCTTTCGTATTGACCGACGAATCTATTCCGCCGAACTCTTCCGGGATAGCGTTAAGAAGCGCGGTTATCGCGACTTCGAGCTGAGCTTCATCGGGTTCAGCCGTAGTGAGCCGCTGCATCCATAGTCCGGGAGCGGAGAGTATTTTTGTGAAAAGATTGGTATGAGTTCCCGCGTATTTTATAAACTCGTACCCGATACCGACAATCAGAGGTATGAGAAGTATCTTTGATCCGAAGCGGATCCATACGTTATCCCACGTAAGGAAAGAGTTTACGATAATCGAGATGATGAGCATCACGAAAATAAAGCTGGTGCCGCAGCGCGGGTGGAATCTGGTGCATTTTGCGGCGTTCGCGGGAGTGAGTTCCATACCGGCTTCAAAGCAGGATACGGACTTGTGCTCCGCGCCGTGGTATTCGTAGGTGCGCTTTATGTCCGGCATAAGAGACACCGCCCAGATGTATCCGACAAAAATCACTATTCTGATTATTCCCTCAACAAGGGCACGAAGTACGGCGTAGCGGCCGATAAAGCCTCCCGAGAGAAAGTCGATTCCGCGCGCCGCAAATGTCGGCAGCATCACGAAAAGCGCGAGTCCGATCACGAGAACCATTCCGATTCCGCCCATCACCTTCATAATGCGGTCGCCGAACTTTTTTTCTATCCATTTTTCGAATTTGCTTTCGGGCTCGTCTAAATCGACGCCCTGCATTTCGGCTGATTTTGTGAGCATATCCATGCTCAGCGCGAGCTGTTCAATAAACCCGACGATCCCGCGGATTATCGGAATGTTGAAAAATTTGTTTTTCTTGCGGAGAGACGTATGCCTCGAATTGCTTACTTTTATTCCGCCGTCGGGAGTCCTGACAGCGAGAGAACACTTGTCTCCCGACTTCATCATAACACCCTCAAGAACCGCCTGACCGCCGACAATCCCAATCTTAGGATCGGATATCCTGCCGCCGAATACGCTTTTTATTTTGTTTCCGTTGTTACTTTTTTTCATTATGTGTGCCTTTCGAGTCGACATATTAACCCAGTATATCGTATACATAATTGTACCACATTTAATATAATAATGCAACCCCATGCAGGGGACGCGGGGAACGACGCGGGGGACGCGGTTCTTTCTTTCAAGAAAGAACCAAAGAACTTTCGGACTGAGGTAACAGGGGTGTATTGCAGACGGATATGGTTCAGTTTAGATTACAGCCGATACTCAGCTTGCCGACATAAAGACGTCCGTAAACTGAGTATCCGCATAAACCAAGGCTTAACTAAATTTGTCTGCACGACATCAAAAACTTTCT
>CAKSJC010000103.1 GCA_934462885.1 uncultured Eubacteriales bacterium
TGTCCGACGCGAATATTACGATAAGATAAATGACACAAAGTGCAAACTCTATTTCAACCGTTTTCTTATCGATAAATTACGGTATCAATGGAATAGCCGCTCCACGCAAATACGAGGGTACGGATACCGACTTTTTTTTATACAATCCGACGCATTTCAGCATTTCGTATACTGCAACCGTCGAAAGGAAAGCCATAACTGCCGGAAAGACAAAAGTATCGGAAAAATAGCATACAGGTATAAACAAAGCTATGGCGCATATTGCCGTTATCGTTCGTTTAATCATAAATATTTACCTTCCTGTTTTTTACCGCACATATCTTAACAACCTGTACGGTTCTTTCGGTGTAATTCCGTGAGTACCGATTCGCAAAACGGTTTAGTTTTCATCTGCGATTTTATCAAGTCCGCCCCATCTTCTCTTACGGCTTGAAAAAACGATTGCCGCTTTATCCACGTCGTCGGTTGAAAAATCCGGCCACATCTTGTCGGAAAAATACAGTTCGGAATACGCGCACTGCCACAAAAGAAAGTTTGAGATGCGTATCTCGTCGCCAGTTCTTACAATGAGATCGGGATCAGGACATCCTTTTGTATAAAGGAATTCCGAGATGTCATTTTCGGTGATTTCAGTTTTGCCTGCTTTTATAAGCTCACGCACAGCGTTTGTTATCTCTGCGCGTCCTCCGTAATTCAATGCTATATTCAGTCTGTACGCTCTTCCCGCAGTCTCGTTTTCAAGCTCAGCTGTTTTCTTCCCGATATTCTCTCCGAGTCCGGCAGGATCACCGATAAACTTGAACTCAATGTCTTTTTCGTCCGCAGCTTCTTTTATATAAGAAAGAAGTATCTTAAAAATCGCATTGATTTCATGCTTCGGCCGCTTGATGTTTTCAGTCGAAAAAGCGTATACAGTACAGCATTTTATACCGATCTTTTTACAGTATCTGACAATTGTCTTGAAGTTTGAGGCTCCTGCCGCATGTCCCGCTTCTCTGGGCAATCCTTTCGCGTTCGCCCATCTTCCGTTCCCGTCCATTATAAACGCTATATGATTAAGACCGCTTTTTTCGACTATCTCATTCATTGTCAAGCCGTTGTAATCTACCATAATTCACCTTTTTACTAAATTTGTTTAATCAATGAGCGCGCCCGGAAATCATACGACTAAAGCCGCAGCCTCCGGGCGATCATCTTCTATTTGATTTGAGTACAAACTCAGATCTCCATGATTTCCTTGTCTTTTATCGCTGTTATATTATCAATTTCCTTGATGAACTTATCAGTAAGATCCTGTATTAATTTATCGGACTGCTTCTGTTCATCTTCGGTTATTTCGCTGTTCTTCTTCATTGATTTTATCTTTTCGTTAGCTTCGCGACGTATATTTCTTATGGATATCTTTGCTTCTTCGCTCATTTTAGCGATATTCTTTTTGATCTCTTTTCGGCGCTCCTCGGTGAGCTGAGGGAAAACAAGTCGGATAACTTTGCCGTCGTTCATAGGAGTTATACCTACGTCCGATGTGAGGATAGCTTTTTCAATCGATTTAAGAGTTGTTGAATCCCACGGTTGTATAATAAGAGTCTTGGGGTCTGTAACCTTTACCTCCGCCATCTGCGTAATGGCCGTAGGTGAGCCGTAGTAGTCAACAGTCACTTTTGATATCACAGCCGTATTCGCTCTTCCGGCACGGATAACTGAAAGCGCTTCTTTGTAGACTTCGATAGACTTCTGCATTTTTCTTTCATATTCTTTTGTATCGATGTTCATATACTATTCTCCTTTATATTCTTTTTCTTCTGTTTGATTTTACGCTTTCTAATTTATAAAAATCAATATAAAACGGTCTCGGAGTTTTTATCTGATGTTACGAGTGTTCCTATCTCTTCTCCGGATGCTGCACGGATAATGTTTTCGGGATCTGACAGAGCAAACACATACATATCAATCTTCTGTTCCTTTGCCAGTGCGGAAGCTGCCACATCGGTTGCCTTTAGACCTTTTTCGAGACACTCGTCATATGAAATAACCTTATATTTCTTAACGTTATGATCCATATTTCCGTTGGCATCACGCGGGTCTCTCTCATATATTCCGTCTATATTTTTCGCCATAAGTATTATATCAGCCGAGATTTCCGCTCCTCTTACTACAACCGCTGTATCCGTTGTAACAAAAGGAACTCCTATTCCTGCGCCGAATATGACCACTGTTTTATTTTTGAGCTTTTCAACAGCTTTTCTGTAATCGTAAGGTTCTGCGACACTGTTCATCTGAACCGCCGACATTACAGTCACAGAACATCCTTTCTTTTCGATGGCGTCCTCAAGTCTGAGGCAGTTTATCATTGTCGCAAGCATACCCATCTGATCGGCACGCGCTCTTTCCAAACCTTTTCCGTAAGCGCCTCTCCAGATATTTCCCGCTCCGATAACTATTCCTATCTCAAGATTGTCATCGTGCATACGTTTTATGACGTCTGCAATTTTTTCAATTGTCTCGATGTCGAATATCTCTTCGGTTTCGCCTTTTTCGTTTTTCTTTGCGATAGCCTCACCGGAAAGCTTTAATAATACTCTATGAAAACGTTTTCCTTTTTTATCCATCTGATTTATTCCCCGGGTGATCATTATTTGTTTTTATTCTACTATATTTCTATTAATTTGTAAATAGGAATTTGCGAATTCCGAAAAAAAATCCCGTCAAGATTATGACGGGATTCAAAGAAAACCGAATTACTGAGCCTTACCTGTAAGTCTTGCGATCTCTTCGGCAAAGTCGTCTTCTCTCTTTTCAAGGCCTTCACCCTTTTCATAGAGTACGAAGCTGTTGATTTTAATGTCTCCGCCGAGAGCTTTTGCTGTTGCTTCAACATACTTGGAAACAGACATACTGTCGTCTTTAACGTAAGGCTGTTCGTTAAGGCAAGCTCTTTCATAGAACTTACCGATTCTGCCGTCAACCATTTTGTGGATGATCGCGTCAGGTTTGTTTGCCATCTTTTCGTCGTTCTTAATCTGAGCAACGAGTATCTCTTTTTCTTCAGCAAGTACCGATTCAGGAACATCTTCCTTTGCAACGTATGTCGGAGGAGTACCTGCCGCTACCTGGAGACAAATATTCTTTGCGAATTCAGCGAATCCGTCCTTAGCTGCGATTGCGGGATCAACGTCGAATTTTACGATAACGCCTGCTATGCCGCCGCCGTGAACGTATGTTGAAGTAATGCCGTCAACGATAACAAAACGGCGGATATTCATGTTTTCACCGATAGTGAAGATCATATCTTTAAGCTTTGCTTCAACAGTGAAGTCAGCATCATACTGCATAGCCTTAAGGGCATCGATATCTGCCGGCTTGTTTGCAACTACTACTTTAAGGATATTTCTTACGAAAGTCTTAAAGGTTTCGTTCTTTGCAACAAAGTCTGTCTCGGCATTTACTTCGATCATTGCAGTGGTATTGCCTTCGGAATATATATCAACAACGCCTTCAGCAGCGATTCTGCCTGCTTTTTTATCAGCCTTGCCAAGACCCTTTTCGCGAAGTATCTTTATAGCCTCATCAAAGTTACCGTCAGCTTCAACTAAAGCTTTTTTGCAGTCCATCATACCTGCGCCGGTTTTGCTTCTGAGTTCATTAACCATTTTAGCTGTGATTGCTGCCATAATATTTTAACTCCTGTTTTTTTATATAAATTTTAGACGTAAAACTTGAAATTATTCAGCGTCAGCTTCTGCTTCTTCAGCAGCGGGTTCAGCTTCTGTCATCTGTTCGCCCTGTTTTCCTTCGAGAACAGCGTCGGCAATAACCGAAGTAATAAGTCTGATACCGCGAATAGCGTCATCGTTTCCGGGAATAACGTAATCTGCGTCGTCGGGATCGCAGTTCGTATCGACGATAGCAACCACCGGGATACCGAGCTTTTTGCATTCGAGAACTGCATTGTGTTCTTTTCTCGGGTCAACGATGAACACTGCTGAAGGAAGACCTTTCATGTTCTTAATACCGCCGAGGTTCTTTTCAAGGTTGTAGATCTCTTTCTGGAGTGCAGCAACTTCTTTTTTGGGAAGCATATCGAATGTGCCGTCTTCCTGCATCTTTTCAAGAGAACGGAGTCTTTCGATAGATGTTTTTATTGTTTTGTAGTTTGTGAGCATACCGCCGAGCCATCTTACGTTAACGTAATACATGCCGCAGCGTTCAGCTTCTTCACGGATTGTATCTGCAGCCTGCTTTTTTGTACCGACGAAAAGGATAGTTCCGTTTTCTTCGGCTACGCTGCGAACAAACATATAAGCTTCTTCGAATTTCTTGATTGTCTTCTGAAGGTCGATGATATAAACACCGTTTCTTTCGGTGAAGATATACTCAGCCATCTTAGGGTTCCAACGTCTTGTGTGGTGTCCGAAATGAACGCCTGCTTCGAGAAGCTGTTTAATAGAAACGATAGACATATTAATGTCCTCCTTCGGTTTTTCCACCATACCGCATATAGACAGCCGCCGTGGATTTCATGATGATATTTATTCAAGAATAATCTTCTTTTATCTCATGTCATACGGCAAAACTTTAGCTTTCGCCGCGTATTTGGCACCGGGCTGCAATGTTTCCGGTATGTGTGATATATTTTTATGTATGTCTTTTTTTACATACACTTAAAAAGTGTACCATATTTACACATAAAAATCAACCGATTTAGTCATGTTCATATTTTTTTTACATTTCTCATGGACAGAACCATGGCTTTTTCTTTTTATGATTTTTTTCGTCATTACATTCGCAGTGTTTGTGATCGCACTCTTCGTGATCGGCAAAATCAACCAGTATCGTATCCTCGCCTATACACGTGATTTTCTCCCACGGAATCTTCAATGATTTTTTCTGTGCGTTGAAGCCGAAAAAGTTATCTGAAACAAATATGGCCTTTATTTTACCGCATTCTGTGTCTATAAGAAAATCGCATATATAACCGAGTCTTTTCCCGTTGCACAGATTAACGACATCCTTTTCACGCAGTTCCGCACTGCTCAGCGTCATATTGTTCACCTCCGGAGCATCATATGTAATATTTTATTGGTGAAACACATCGTTTATGTAAAAAAGGACGTTATCACTTGCGATAACGTCCTTTTAATTTTTATTTTCCGTTAAGAATTACGGATATGTCTCGGAATACCAAGACTGATAGATTGCAGAAACCGAGTTTTCGTTTTCATCGTTCAAAAGCTTGTTGATAGTCGAGTTATTATTTACTTCACTTCGTATAGTTGAAAGAAGAGCGTCAAGTTCACTGTAAGGGCAAGCGTCGATTCTTGCTTTTATATCCGCCGATATTTTCGCAAGTCTTTCGAGATCCTTACGGTTTTCATCATTGACGTAACCCGGGAATTTAAGGAAAGGACTTGCCATTGCGTTGAGGTTTTTAGCCTTTGCATATTCCCATTCATCCATACTTCTGCCTTCTCCGGGGTAAGTCATGTAAACGTTTCCTGTTTCGGTCAGCTTCATCTGATAATCATCATTAAGTATCGTGATGGCATCTTTAGTCTCTTCATCCGTGTATTCCCAATGAACGCCTTCAACACCATACTGAAGAATTGTTCTGAACTCCGTGTCGGTATTGAGGAGAGTAAGGATCTCCATAGAACGTGAGAGATTCTTTGAGTAGGTAGAAACCGCGAACATTGCGTCAAATACCTGTTCATCCTCAAGCATAGGCTTTGAGTAGACATATGTATAATACTCGTCGCCGTATTTTTCAACGATTTCGGGACCGCCTGAAATAACGCCAACCGCGAACTTTTCGCCTTCTTTGGGTATTCCGTCTCCCACATAACCTAAAGATTCAAGCTCTTTTACAAGCTTATTTACAAGCTCCTTTAAATCGCTGTACAGCTTTTGAATATTATCACTATCAGCTGTAATACTATCTGCAGCTGCATATGAAACGGCAATTCCACTGTCTGTGCCTATATAATAATTTCCATTCCAATTTTCGGTTCTGCTTATTATTGCCCCGTCACTATTTAAAATTGTTCTCTGTCCATCTTTATTTTTTATAGTAATCTTTCCTGTTTGATATCCATATCCTGTATTTCCATTCCAACCTAAATAGATTTTATAAGATATTACCAATGTCCAATTTTTTTCTAAATTTAATTTTCCAGTTATTAGATTTCCATTA
>CAKSJC010000104.1 GCA_934462885.1 uncultured Eubacteriales bacterium
GGGTACGCTGTTCCCTCGTCGTGGTTTCCGATAGCCGTCACAATCTCCGCGACGTCAGCGGGATCCATACCCATATTTTCGAGTATTCGAAACGCCATGACTGCCCCGCTCTGCGAATGTTCGACTCGGTTGACGAGATTGCCTATATCGTGCATATATCCCGCGATTTTCACCAGGTCAACATAATGATCAGGATATCCTAAAGTTTCGAGTATATATCCGGCGCATTCTGCAACTTTGGTCACGTGCGCAAAGCTGTGTTCCGTATATCCCAAAGCTATTAAAGATTCATCCGCCTTTGCTATATATGTTTTTATGCGCTCATCTTTCTTTATTTTTTCAAATGTAATCATTTATTCTCCGCACCCGAAAACAAAAAAATTTACTTTTTTAATAATAACATAAATATATTTTTTTATCAACAGGTTTGCGCTCATATACTTAATTTATTTTTTCAGAAGCATAATCTTTTATGAAAAACTGCGGCATACACTTTCCCGAAAATCACTCGTAAAGTGTATGCCGCTTGTTCACTATACCTTTCTCAGTATGTTTGTTGTTTGTAAATGTTTAACTTTCGCTGATTACTTTACTTTTTTCTTCATGAATACCACGCCTATCGCCATTACGATAATATATACGATAAGGTAATACACGATATGCATACCGTGTCCTACGATAGCGGCATAAACCATGAACAACGAACCTAAAATTGCAAGAGTCGGGAATAAAAATCTCCTTGTAAACTTCTCGTCTTTTTGTTTCTTCATCCACATTACAAATATCGGGATATACATAGGATAGATGGTTATGATCGGAATCTCGGATGAGTCAAACGCAAAGTATGTATTCCAAGTTCCGGCAAGCTGTGTGAGGTAGAAGTATACTCCCCAAAGAGCGCACAGGAACAACCCTACAACAGCCGAGTTATTCGGCATATTTGTCTCAGCGTCGATCTGTGAAAAAGTCTTAGGAGCAGGTCCCTGTCCGCGGGCAGCGACTGAATAAAGACCTCTTGTACATCCAAGCATGAGTCCGTTCATCGTACCCATGCAGGATACTGCAACAAACAGGTTTAAGATATTTCCGAAAATTCTTCCGAAAACATTTGTAAAAGCGCTTGTAGCGCCTTCGTTCATAAGTACGTCAACCGTAGCGCCTCCGGATACTCCAAGGTAATATGCTATATAAACAACCATGATTATAATACCGCCGGAAACGAGGGCTATCGGAAGGTTTCTCTTGGAGTTTTTTATCTCTGAGTTTATGGATGTTGCGATTATCCAACCCTCATATGCAAATGCAGTTGCGCATACCGCCGAAAGAAGCGCTTCTCCGGTTGACGATGTAGCCACAGGATCATGAGCAAAATTTTCAATAAGCATATGATTCTGACCGAAAATTCCAACTATAATTCCGACTATCGCCATAAGAACAAGCGGGATAAGCTTGATTACTGTTGTTGTAGTCTGAAAATGTCCGGCGATTTTCGGAGAGAGCGCGTTTATCGTGTATGAGCCTACAAGGAAAAGCATCATAAGCGCAAGACAATCGGGACCCATAAGAGTTTCAGCGCCGGCAAGGTCACCGCCGAGCGAAACAAGAGGAAAGTCCGGACAGCAGGAACGAAGAAACGTGAGCGTATATCTTGCGGAAAGCCATGCAAGAACCGACGTCATCGTCGGGTAATATATCATCGTGCTGAACCATCCGAAAAGATAAGCATATTTTTTCCCGACAGTTGCTTCTGCATAGTCAACTACACCGTTGACTTTTTCATATTTCTGTGCCATTCCGGAGAATGCAAGTATACACGAAAGCATTATTGCTCCGCCGATAGCCCATGCAAGAATTCCGAGAGGCATATCGCCTTCGGTTTTTTGAAGTACGGTTTGCGCCTTAAAAAAAACTCCGCTTCCGATGACGATTCCAACAACCATCGCGATAGCTGTTACCAAGCCGTATTTCTTTTTAAGTCCGTTGTTCATTATAACTCCTTTGTGATCTGAATACCGAACGGGACTTTTATAAAGGTCAGAAGTGTAACCAAACTTTGTGAAGCTACCGTCGATATAGAAATAAATAGATACGCATTGTATTTATTAGGCATATTATAACACATTCTTCATTAAATTCCAATAGTTTATTAAAAAATATTATTTAAAACATGCGAAATAACGTCTCGCCTTTATTTTTCGAAAATAATTGCAAATTATCAATTGATTTTTGAACGCAGTCATGGTATAATTTTTCTTAATTCAGGAAAGGTACGGTTTTTATAATGAAAGCTATCGTTACGGTAGTCGGACGCGACACTGTCGGCATTCTTGCAAAAGTAAGCGCTGTATGTGCCGAACATAACGCAAACATCATAGATGTTTCCCAGTCTGTTATGAAAGAGCTTTTTACAATGGTAATGCTCGTAGATATATCGAAAATTAATTCTTCTTTTGCAGAACTCCAAAACTCTCTCTGCGAACTCGGAGATAAAATCGGAATGAAAATACACGTAATGCACGAGGATATATTCAACTCGATGCACCACATCTGAAGGTGAAATAATGCTCAACACAAAAGATATTCTCGAAACCATTCGCATGATCGACGATGAAAACCTTGATATCCGCACTATCACAATGGGGATTTCTCTTCTCGACTCCGGCGACTCTGATATAGACCGTTCCTGCGACAAGATTTACGACAAGATATGCCGTTTGGCGGAACGCCTCGTCCCTGTCGGGTGCGAAATCGAAAAAACATACGGTATACCAATAATTAATAAAAGAATATCAGTAACTCCCATAGCCATGCTCGCTGCCATATCCGGCGGAGATCCGACAAAATACGCGAAAACTCTCCAACGGGCAGCCGAGACTGTCGGGGTCAATTTTATCGGCGGTTATTCGGCTCTTGTTCATAAAGGTTTTTCAGCCGGCGACCGTGAGCTTATACGCTCAATTCCCGAAGCTCTCGCCGTTACCGACAGAGTATGCTCTTCCGTGAACATCGGTTCAACGAAGGCAGGTATAAATATGGACGCCGTCGGAACCATGGGACATATTATACGAGAAGCCGCTGAGCTTACGAAAAACAAAAATTGCATGGGCGCCGCTAAAATCGTAGTATTTTGCAACGCTCCTGAAGATAATCCGTTCATGGCGGGAGCGTTCCACGGTCCGGGTGAACCTGATTGTGAAATAAACGTCGGCGTGTCGGGTCCGGGAGTCGTGCGCTCCGCTCTTACGAAATGTCCTGACGGAGACCTCACGGAAGTCGCGGATGTAATAAAGAAAACCGCTTTCAAAATAACAAGAATGGGACAGCTAGTCGGAAAAGCGGCGTCTGAAAAGCTCGGCGTTCCGTTCGGTATTGTTGATCTCTCACTCGCTCCGACTCCGGCAGTCGGAGACTCCGTCGCACACATCATTGAAGAGATGGGTATTGAAATCTGCGGCGCTCACGGAACGACGGCCGCTCTCGCTCTCTTAAACGATGCCGTAAAAAAAGGCGGAGTAATGGCTTCCTCACATGTCGGCGGACTCTCGGGCGCATTTATACCTGTATCAGAGGATGCCGGAATGATAGATGCCGCACGTTCAGGCGATCTTTCGATAGAAAAGCTTGAAGCTATGACAGCCGTATGTTCTGTCGGACTTGACATGATAGTTATTCCCGGAGATACTCCCGCGTCTACCATTTCCGCAATTATCGCGGACGAAGCCGCGATCGGCATGGTAAACAGCAAAACAACAGCTGTCCGCGTTATCCCCGCTATTGGCAAAAAATCAGGAGAAGAACTCGAATTCGGCGGACTTTTCGGCTCAGGTCCGATAATGCCTCTCCACAACGACAGAAGCTCAGAAAAGTTCATAAGCCGCGGCGGACGTATTCCGGCTCCGATGCAGTCTCTCAAAAACTAAATCTATTTATAAAAGACTCCTCACGTCAACAAGTAACTAAATATCAGGTGAGTTCGTAACCATCCTCACCTTTAACAAAAAAACTACGGACATGCCGCGCTTTCGCATCCGTAAAGTGCGGCTTTTTGTTCGGGAAAGAGAAAAAAATGAATAAAAAAATACGTTTTCTTGCCCACGCAGGTATTATTGCCGCTCTCTACATCACTCTGACCTTGATTTCAGCCGCTTTCGGACTGTCATCGGGAGTCATTCAAGTACGAATTTCCGAAGCGCTTTGCATTCTTCCGATTTTTACATCCGCCGCCATTCCCGGAGTGACCGTCGGCTGCCTTCTCTCAAACATTATATGCGGCGGCACGGTGTTCGATATAGTTTTCGGAACCATAGCAACTTTCATAGGTGCCGTTCTCGCATCTCTTTTCAAAAAAAAGCCGTATCTCTCGTCTATTCCGACTGTTATATCAAACTCCGTTATCATACCTGTTGTTCTGATTTTATCAGGGTTAGGCGAATGGAACATGTTCCCGTATTTTGCGCTGACTGTCGGAATAGGAGAGGTCATATCATGCTCGCTGTTCGGATCTGCGCTTATTCTCTATTTAAAAAAGCGCCCGGGTGTAGCGGACGCTATATTCGACGACGATGTCACGAAACCGAAGAAGAGGTAAGAAGTTTTTTAATATAATACGTTCCGTCGCTTCTCTTGATGATAAGCGCAAAATATTCGTCCGATGAGACTCCGTCAAGTTCCGTTCTGAACTTGACGCGGTATGTCTTATCGGTTTCTTTTATTTCCGTTATTATAATATCGGGAACTGCGCCGGCCGGCTTTATGGTAGAAATATACGCTCCGACCTTTGGCAGGTATTTAAATCTGTTTCCGTCCTTATGAGATATTTTCACATCTCCTCCGAAATATCTGTACATCGTAGCTTCAAAGTCTCCTTCGGGAACTATCTGCGTGATATTATATTCTGGATATTCTCTTGACGCTTTTTCTATGAGTTCCGTGTTTCCCGAATACTTGGCGTACCCGTCGTCAAGCATAAAATTCAGTACTGCGTCTCGGTATTCCTTTATTGCCTGAGACATATTATCAAAAAACGGAAGATCGGTTGAATCCGTGATAAGTATGCGAAGAATTTTTTTAGCAGTATCTGCTTCTTCTCCATTAACATCAAGAGAGGCCGTTATTTGCTCTCCCATATAATCGTACGTGTCAAAGCCAAGTTTGTTCGCAAGTCCGCATGAACAACAAATAAATGCGCACAGGAACAACACGGACAATATTTTTATTATTTTTTTCATTTTTCAGCCAGATACCTCATAATCGATTCTTTCACATCTGCATACATATATAAAGAGCCAAGGCACAAAAGAGGTTTTCTTTCTTTTTCCGCACTTCTGACAGCTGAAAATACGCCGTTTTCAATAGAATCAAACGCCTCTCCGCGCACTCCGCATTCTCCGAATTCATAATGAACTCCCGCGGAATCAAGCGATCGCGCATTTTCGGGGGTTACGCAGAAAACCGTCGAGGCAAAGGGGGAGAGCATCTTTATCATTTTTCTGTGATCTTTATCAGCCATTACTCCCATAAGAAGGATGATCTTACCGTCAGGTGAGAGCGGACTTAAGTAGAATTTTATATTCGAAACGGCTCCGGCTATTCCCTGCGGATTGTGCGCCCCGTCATATATTACAAGAGGGTCTTTCGAGAGAACCTCAAATCGCGCTTTCCATTTTGCCGAAGCAAGTCCGTCATGCATAGCTTCATTTGAAATTTCTATACCGCGCGATCTCAAAATCCGCACCGCTTTTATAACATTCGCGGAATTCTTTATCTGATACTGTCCTACAAGAGAGATTTTGAATCGCTCGCCATCCGCCGTAAATACGCTTCCCGAAAGATCGGATTCAACATCTGTAATAGCCGAATAATCAGTTATGTAAAACGGACTGTTTTTTTCTTTTGCGGTTTTCTTTATCACGTCAAACGCATCATCGTCTCCCTCCCCGAATAAAACAGGGCAGCCTTCTTTTATTATCCCCGCCTTTTCTTCGGCAATCTTCGCCGTGGTGTCTCCGAGAATCGTTGTATGATCAAGATCTATTCCCGTTATAACCGAAATCTCTGAGTTTTTTATCACGTTTGTTGAGTCGAGCCTTCCGCCCAGTCCGGCTTCAAGTATAACAAAGTCGCATTTCTTTTTTTTATAATACAAAAGAGCTATCGCCGTGATAAGCTCAAACTC
>CAKSJC010000105.1 GCA_934462885.1 uncultured Eubacteriales bacterium
TTGGGAATGTATAGAGTTTTAGCGTGGGTGGTTTCGGTAATGCTGCCACCAATGGCAATATTTTTCCCGCTTTTCACATTGCTTGAAGACGCCGGCTATCTGCCAAGAATAGCTTATAATCTTGATAAGCCGTTTAAAAAGTGTAATGCCTGCGGGAAACAGGCTCTTACCATGTGCATGGGATTCGGATGTAATGCTGCCGGAGTTACCGGATGCAGGATAATAGATTCGGAGAGAGAGCGAATTCTTGCAATACTGACAAACAGTCTCGTCCCTTGTAACGGACGATTTCCTACACTTATTTCAGTTATCACAATGTTCTGTATAGGCACGGCTTCCGGAATTTTCGGAAGTGTGAAGGGTGCGCTCTTATTAAGCTTTTTTATTATCCTCGGAATACTCGCGACGTTTGGAGTGACATACGTTTTATCAAAAACAATTCTCCGCGGTACGCCTTCGTCTTTTACTCTCGAACTTCCTCCGTACAGAAAGCCGCAGTTGAAAAATATAATTGTACGTTCTATTCTTGACAGAACAATATTTGTCCTCGGAAGAGCAGCGGCGATCGCGGCGCCTGCAGGACTTATAATTTGGATTTGCGCTAACGTTCATATAGGCGGAGAAAGCATACTTAACTGCCTTGCCGGTTTTTTTGACCCCTTTGCTAAGCTAATGGGACTCGACGGTGTTATACTTATGGCTTTTATACTCGGTTTTCCCGCCAACGAGATAGTTATACCGATAATAATTATGGCGTACACGGCACAGGGATGTATTTCGGAACTTGCTACACTTGAAGAAATGAAAGAACTTTTCATTTCTAACGGTTGGAATGCATTAACGGCTGTTAACATGATGTTATTTTCGTTGTTTCATTTTCCGTGTTCAACAACACTTTTGACCGTAAAAAAAGAGACCGGAAAATTCAAATGGACGCTCCTTGCCGCACTTATCCCTACGTTTATTGGAATAATACTTTGTATGTTTACAAAAATGATATACCGGATATTTTCATGAATATTCGGTATATCATTTTTATGTGAATGCGGCAAAAACAAAATATTGTTGGAAATATATTGAAAAGCACTTCATTTTGTGATAAAATATATAAGAATATCTTTAGGGTAGATGCAATTTTATGAAAGAAAAAATAATGCTTACAGGGCTTTGCGGCAGAAGCGGAGCCGGAAAAGGATACGTTTCAAGTATCTTTTCAGAGTATGGGATACCTTCAATCGATACAGACGATGTATACAGAAAAATGACTTCTCCATCAAATGTTCTCTCCCCGTGTATGAAAGAACTGAAAGAAAATTTCGGAGACGCCGTTGTTTCTGATGATAACTCTCTCAACAGGAAAGAGATGCGTAAACTGGTTTTCGGTGAAAATAATAAAAACTTAAATAAACTTAATGAAATAACTCATAAATATATTTTGTCGGATACGCTGAAGAAAGCAAAAGAACTCTATACGATCGGATATAATATCATACTTATTGATGCGCCTGTTCTTTTTGAAAGCGGATTTGATAAGATGTGCGAGAAAATCGTATGCGTTACGTCTTCGGATGATATTCTTTTGTCGCGCATTATGAAAAGAGATTTGCTGTCGGAAGAAGACGCACGCACAAGACTTGCCGCGCAAAAATCTTTTTCCGAACTTGAAGCTCTTTCCGATTTTATTATTTATAACGACTGTGAAAAAGATGAGCTGAAGTTGCGCGTAAAAGAATGTGTAATGTTTCTTCGAAGCGTATATGATGAAAAATTCGGACATTCACATTGAAGAAAGGCATTGAAAAAGAAATGAAGTTTAGAACCGCAGCGCAGAGAAGCGCGGTGATAGTCGTGATACTTGTCGCGTCTATATGTATCGGATATATTGTTAATACCCTGGGACATAGAATCGATATAAAAAAGCACCCGAGAGAGTATAGCGAGTTTGTCGAAAAATATTCCGCCGAATACGGAGTTCCGGAGTATCTTGTTTACTCGGTTATACTGTGCGAAAGTGAATTTATGAGCAATAAAGTCTCTGACGACGGGAAAATAGGGCTTATGCAGATATCTCCGAATATGTTTAAGAAAATGTTGTCAATAACAAGAGAAGATCTTGATACGGGGATACTGTACGATCCGGAAACGAATATAAGATACGGCACATATATGCTGTCGTATTACTATACCGAATATAACAGATGGAACACAGTCTTAGCTATATATAATATAGGCGAGGATACGGTGAATGAGTGGCTTGGTAATCCGGCTATGACAGACGCAAAAGGGAATCTTCTCGATATACCGGACAAAAAGACTGCAGAGTTTGTCTTGAAAATCGAAAGAGAGAGTAAAGTGTATCAGAATCTTTATTACGGTAAAGAATAAACTGCGAAAATTAATATAATTCAATATAATGAAATAACGAAAGTGAAGGGAATATTAAAAATGAGTGACAAAAAAACAAAAGGACAAATTTTACATGACGAGCTTTTTTATAAAAAGAAAAACGCTTTCAACGAAAAAACAAAAGAAGAACTGGCGTTTGCGACGGACTATGCAAAGGGATATGTAAAATTTCTCGACAGCTCGAAAACAGAGAGAGAGGCGGTAGTAACTTCGATTGCTATGCTTGAAAAAGAAGGATACCGCGAATATAATCTCGGCGATAAAATAAATGCTGGAGATAAGCTTTACCTAAACAATAGAGGAAAATCTCTTTATGTCCTCAAAGTCGGAACCGAAGAAATCGAAAAAGGCGTCAGAATCTGTGCGGCGCATATAGATTCTCCGAGACTTGACCTGAAACAGCATCCGCTTTTTGAAAACGACGGGATCGCTTATTTCAAGACGCACTATTATGGCGGCATACGCAAATATCAGTGGGCGACAATCCCGCTTGCTCTCCACGGATCGGTTACAAAGGCTGACGGGTCAAGCGTTGACGTTCGTATAGGAGACGAGATCGGAGATCCGGTGTTCTGTATTACGGACCTTCTTCCGCATCTTGCAAAGGATCAGAATTCAAAGCCCCTCGGACAAGCTTTTACAGGTGAGGGACTTAACGTTATCTTGGGTTCTGCTCCGTATTTTGAAGAAAACGGTAAGATTACGCCTGCCGACGATAAAGTAATGCTCAATATCATGGTAATGCTCAATGAAAAGTACGGTATTACGGAATCAGATTTTATAAGCGCTGAGCTTTGCATCGTTCCCGCGTATAATGCAGTTGACGTTGGATTTGACAGATGGCTTATAGGCGCATACGGTCACGATGACAGAGTTTGCGCTTATCCCGCGCTCACAGCCCTTGTTGAAAATGGTGATTCCGTTCATACATGTATGGCCGTCCTTGCCGATAAAGAAGAAATCGGAAGCGAAGGCGTAACGGGTATGCAGTGCAATATATTTATTGATATTCTTGATGAGCTTGCGAAAAACTTAGGCGGAAACGTAAATATCGTGAAGATGAATTCAAAGTGTCTCTCAGCTGATGTTACGGCTTGCTTTGATCCGAATTATCCGGAGGTTTCAGAGAAAAAAAACTCGTCGATACTTCATTGCGGAGTGTCTATGGCAAAATATACAGGATCTTTCGGCAAGAACAGCACAAATGATGCTTCTTCCGAATATGTAGGGTTTATCCGCAGAATATTCGACGACGCCGGAGTTATATGGCAGAGCGCCGAAATGGGTAAAGTAGATCAGGGCGGCGGAGGAACGGTCGCAAAATATATTTCAAAACACAATATTGAAACAGTTGACATAGGAGTTCCCGTGCTTTCCATGCACGCTCCGTTTGAAATAATATCAAAATCGGATCTTTACGAAGCACACCGAGCTTTTTCAGCTTTTTGTAAATAAAAAGCAATCGCCGAACGTTGCAAAAAGGAAAACGGAAAAAATACTTGATTTGGATGTTTATGTATGCTTGAAAGACTTAACGAAGCCGAAAAACGTTTTGAAAAAATAGAAGAAGAGCTTTCAATCCCTGAGGTCATGATGAATATGGAAAAGTATACCGCCATGATGAAAGAGAGAGCCAACCTTCTTCCCGTTATCGAAAAATACAGGGAATATAAAAAAGCTGTCTCATCAGAAAAAGAAGCGCGGGAGATACTCGAGACCGAAAAAGATCAAGAACTGTGCGAAATGGCGGCGGAGGAATTGAAAACGGCAAAAGAAGATATCGCAAAATTTGAAGAAGAACTTAAAATACTTCTTTTGCCGAAAGATCCGATGGATGACAAAAACGTCGTTATAGAGATCCGCGCGGGAGCGGGCGGAGATGAAGCAGCGCTTTTCGCCGGAGTTCTTTATCGAATGTATACGATGTACGCCGATACAAAAAAGTATAAAACCGAAACAGTCAGCGCAAACGAAACGGGACTCGGCGGATTTCGTGAAATAACGTTTATCGTAAACGGAAACGGAGCGTACTCAAGATTCAAATACGAGAGCGGAGTTCACAGAGTTCAGAGGGTTCCCGAAACCGAAGCGTCCGGGAGAATACACACGTCAACCGCGACCGTTGCCGTTCTGCCCGAGGCTGAGGATGTTGAAGTCGAAATAAACCAAAACGATCTTGAAATAGAAACAATCAAATCAAGCGGAGCGGGCGGACAGCATGTAAATAAAACAGAATCCGCAATCAGACTTCTTCATAAGCCGACGGGAATTGTCATTGAATGTCAGGACGAGCGAAGCCAGTTCAAAAACCGCGATAAAGCTATGAAGCTTCTTCGAGCAAAGCTTTTTGATATGAAAACAAGGGAACAAAACGAAAAGATAGCGAACGAGAGGAGATCTCAGGTTGGAACTGGAGACAGAAGCGAAAGAATAAGAACATATAATTTTCCGCAGGGAAGAGTTACGGACCACAGGATAGGTTTTACAATATATTCTCTTGAAAGTTTCCTTAACGGGAATATTGACGGAATGATAGACGCGCTTGCAACCGCAGACACAGCCGAAAAACTGAAAAACGGAGAAGCGGCGGAATAAGGCATAAAAATGAAAACGACATACTTAAAAATAACAGGAAAAAGCGAAAACGACAGCAAAGTAATTGAAAAAGCCGCAGAAGTAATAAAAAAAGGCGGGCTTGTCGCAATTCCCACGGAAACCGTGTACGGACTGGCCGGGAGCGCACTTATTGAGGAGTCGGCCGAAAAAATATACGCCGCAAAGGGACGTCCGTCCGACAACCCGCTTATAGTTCATATTGCAAAGCCTGACGACGCAGAAACGATAGCTTACACTACCGAACTTTACTATAAGCTTGCCGAGCATTTTATGCCCGGACCTATTACCGTTGTTTTAAAGAAAAAAGCTTTGATTCCCGACAGCGTAACAGCCGGTCTCGACTCCGTTGCTATACGATGCCCGTCAAATAAAGTAGCGCATGAACTTATAAGAGTTTCCGGACATCCGATAGCCGCTCCGAGCGCAAACCGATCCGGTATTCCATCGCCGACTCGAGCCGAACATGTTCTTTTAGATATGGACGGAAGAATTGATATGATAATCGATGGCGGGGAGTGTGATATCGGGCTTGAGTCGACTGTCGTAAAAGCAGACGGAGACGGTATTATGATACTCCGCCCCGGAGCTGTAACAAAAGAAATGCTCGAAACAGTTTCCGATAACGTTATTGTAGCCAAAGCGGTCACAGACCCCAAAATAGCGGAAAAATCAGTGCCCGAGTCACCCGGAATGAAGTATAAGCACTATTCTCCAAAGGCAGATGTACTGCTTCTCGACGGATCCGACGCTGACTTTATATCTTATGTAAATTCTCACGCTGAAAGCGGATGCGGGGTTCTTTGCACCGATGAGGAAGCCGAGGCTATACATGGAGTTGCCGTACTTTCGGTAGGACACCGCGGCGACGCTGCCGAAGAATCAAAAAGATTTTTCAATCTTCTCAGAGAAGCCGATGAAATGGGACTTACAAAAGTCTATGCAAAACTTCCGCCGAAAGACGGTATGTATCTTGCAATATATAACAGAATAATCCGTGCGGCGGGATGCAAGGTTGAGAAAATATAGTTTATTTCTTTATATGGACTAAATATAAATTATTGCGCTAAAAAAATCACGGATAAAAAACGATGAAGGAAAGAAAAAATGGCAAAGAAGAAAACCGAC
>CAKSJC010000106.1 GCA_934462885.1 uncultured Eubacteriales bacterium
GAGGAATCGATACTCCCAGCGGAGGAGCTGTTTACATTTACAATGCAAAAGAAAGGCCAAGAAATCTTTACGCGATGACAGAGAGGGAGCTTGCCGCGTTCCGCGGGCAAAACTTTGGTTTTGTTTTTCAGAACTACGCTCTCATCCCCTCTCTCACAGCATGGGAAAACGTAATGATACCGTCAATATACAATGACAAGCCTTTTGACAAGGAGTTCGCCCTCTCCCTATTCGAGAAACTTGGAATCACAGAACGCCTCGACCATCTCCCAAGCGAAATGTCGGGCGGCGAACAGCAACGGGTCGCGCTCATCAGAGCTATCGTAAACCGTCCCAGGATACTTTTTGCGGATGAACCTACGGGCAATCTTGACAAAAAGAACGGGTTGGAAATTGCGCATCTTCTTATAGAACTCAAAAATGACTACAACTGCACGCTTGTCGTTGTAACGCACGATCAAAAGATAGCTGATCTTGCCGATTATGTAATCACTATGGATGACGGATGCGCGGTATCGTGCGCAAAAAACGAGCAGGCAAAAATATGATTTTTAAATAAACAAAGAACATCTCCCGATATACTGATGAGCAAATGAGAATTCTTTCATTTCAAGAGCTCGGTATCGGGAGAATGTTCTCTATCCGCGGGAATTCCCGCCTTTTATTTTTTACTTAACTTATTTCGCTGAAAGCTCGTTTTCGTAACGTTCGATCATCTTCTTAACCATCTGACCGCCTACAGAGCCTGCCTGGCGGGAGGTAAGGTCGCCGTTGTATCCCTTATTGAGAGTTACGCCGACTTCATTTGCAGCTTCCATCTTGAACTGTTCCATAGCAGCCTTAGCTTCGGGAACAACGATTCGATTATTCTTTGTTGCCATCTTTATTAACTCCATTTCTTTTGTGTGGGTTTTTCGCGGGGGTTTTATCCCCACACATATTATGTTTCATATAACATTAATTTATTAGTGTTAATTTGTGGCATATTTTTTTATACTAAAAACGATATCAGATCGGCTCCGTCTTTGGACGCACAGGCTGAGTGCAATTTATTATCACTTATCGGTCGCTACAACAACGAGAGAGTTGTATATCTTTCTCTCTTCACCGTCAGACGGTTTGTTTCTGAGTTTGAATGGCTTTTTGCCGTCATGAGCCGCTGTAAGTATTGTTGATGACTTTCCTCCGTCAAGGTTAAGCGCTTCTACGCATCCCTCTTCTATCATAAGTTGAGCAAGATCAGAAAGAGATGCTCCGTTGGAATATTCAGGCTGCCTTCCATCAACTACCATGAACACAACATTTCCATCCTCAGTGATTCCCACTGATGTTCTCGGATGACGAGTATATGCAAACTCTTCGCCAAGTCCTATTTCGTTGAATTTCCCGTCTTTCACAATAGTGTACATTCCGCCGACCGCTTCTTTTATTTTGCCTGTGTAAGATTCCTTATATTCTTCAGCTGTCGCGATAATTGGTTTGCCCTCATCCGTTATTCCGAACCATGGACGTACTCCGGCGTCGTGTACCACTTTATAATTCTTTATGCAAAGTCCGTCGGGTGTATAATAACCGCCCATTGCGAAGAAATCAGCGTTTATACCCGCATAAACAGTATAGCCCATTTCGATTATCTTCATCATTTCGTCATATACCGTAGCGCCGACGCCGACCGTTTCTTCTCCGTAATCGGGAGTTGCAGTAATTATGTCCGCTTTTGTCATGTCGATTTCTATAACATGAGCCATTACTTTCTTATCTTCAAAGTCGGTATATTCTTTAAGGATATATGTAATTCCGTCGGAAATTACTTCTTTTTCTTCCGAAGAAAGCGTGAGTCCGTTCTGTTCTTCGTTAAATTTTTTGGCCTCCCCTGCTTCCGCTTCGGCTTTCTTCGCCTCTTCAGCCGCCTTAGCAGCCGCTTCAGCCTCTGCTTTTTCCTGCGCTTCAGCTTCTTCTAACTGCTTTATGTAATCTCTGTATGCCTTACTGCTCTTATTCGGGATACCTGAATATCCTCCGAGCATAACTGCCGCCGTAGTGGCAAGCGCTCCGACTCTAAAATAAAAATTCATTTTTTTATTCCTCCGTTTTACGTTTTTCTACGCTTCTCGATTCATCAAGAAACTCTTTTATTTTTTTCATGTCACGGTACATATCTTCTTTTTTTAAGGCGTCTCTGAGAAGCGCGGCGGGATGGTACACCGCAGTTATTACAAACGCCCCCTTTTTTAACATAATTCCGTGCTCTTTGGTTATCTTAAAATCAGGTTTTATAAGTCTGAACGCTGCTATTCTTCCAAGACAGACAATTATTTTCGGCCTTATAAGACGAACCTGTTCTCTTAAATAACATATGCACGCGTCCCCCTCTTCGGGAAGCGGATCTCTGTTATGAGGAGGACGGCATTTTAAGATATTTGCAATATACACTTCGTCTCGTCTCAGCCCGACTGCCGCAAGGTATTTATCGAAAAGCTGACCGGCAGCGCCAACAAACGGTATTCCGGTCGCATCCTCTCTCTCCCCCGGCGCTTCCCCGATAAACATAAGATCTGCGCTTCTGTTTCCGCACCCGAAAACAGTATTCGTCTTTGTCTTATAAAGAGAGCACAGCGTACATGATATGCATTTTTCTTCAAGTTCCGTCCAGTCCATAATATCTCCGTTTTTAATAGTCGATAACTATCATAGCATGATTTTCAAGCTTTTCTACCGTATAACTGAGTATCCCGCTCTCAAATTTGAAGTCGATATCTCTCCGTTCCGGCGCTAAATACACTCTCTTCGGAGTCTTATCTGTTTTGAACGACACTTTCACTCCGTAAAGCGGTACAATATCCTCAATTATCTCAATACCGTTTCCGCGTTTAACCGGAGATGCGTAAAGAAGATGATTAACGAGTCTGTGCTCTTTCTTCTGATCCATAAGTGTAACGACACCCTGTGCGGGAAGGTTCGTATTTATAGTCTTATTTGCTCCGAGAAGCGTATCTATCGCGTGTTCTACTATTATTTTTGCAATAAGACTCCCCTTTTGTGCGTATTCCGTGAATATCTCGGCAGAAATATAGGCTCCATCAGCTCCGAAGGTTGCCGCGGCAAACGATTCGCTTTTGTTGTTCGGCGCGTGCTTGTGCGATGAAAATTCAAAAGTCGTACGGTTAAAATACGGATTTTCTCGTGTAAGAAAAACGTTTTCACTGTTTGCAGGCTCTATATCGTATGCTTTTTCGTAAATTACATAAGCCGTATCTCCGAGAACCGGAAGCGTAAACTTCGGTCTGAAGTACACCGGATTATATTTCGACTCTCCAAGATACGTACAACCTAAATCAAGCGCAAACTCATTTCGATCAATATAAAGCCCGCTCTCGCCTGTTGCGAGAACTTTGCCGCCTTTTTTCACAAATTCTTTGATCTTATCACGGAGCGCACAGTCAAGTCTAACGTGATCGGGAAGTACAAGGAGTTTGTACTTATCAAGAGGCACGTCAGCATCAACAACATCAAAGAGATACTTTCCCTCAAGCATTATTCTACCCGCTCCTGCGTCTCCGCCGTTGACTCCGTAAAGGTTTACTTTATCAGACTTATGATAGTTATACGCCGCCTCCATTGTAAATACGGCGACATCGGCAACCGAAGTTACGCCGTCAAGCCATTCTTCCCTCTCCTCAACTTCTTTGTATGCTTCACCGATGAGCTTATATGTAACCTCATCCATACATCCGTCCGGATGCATCTGATCGCCCACCGAGCATTTTGCTCCGTTTGCGGTACAAAGCGCTTCCTCGTAGCGGAGAGCGTTCGGATGCTTATATCCTCCGAATTCCCCCCATGAAGTATGAAACTTTCCCGTCATGCCGAGGAATTCTTTCTCAAGATTTCTCGCGTATCCGGCTGAAAGCGGAAAATGGTCATATCCCCATCCTCCAGTCGGAAGAGATTCGAGTTCAAGATGAGTATCAACGTCCGCAAGATCACGTCTGCCGTGTCTTATATGGCCGCTGTTATGGAACACCGGAAGCCCCGGCTTTATCTTATCTATGGCTTCACGAACTCTTTTTGTATAGTTGGAGTATACTCTCTCTCCGAGTTCAGTTGCGTTTAGGTCATTGTAGGGATCTTTTCCTTCGGCAAGAAGAGTTCTCACACAGTTCTGGCAGAAGCAAGTGCGGACTCCGACAATATCGAGAAATATGCCGTCACAGTCATAATTCCCGACCACTTCCTCTATCTGAGCTATGAGATAGTCGAGATACGGTGAATTCATGCACATTTCATGATACGTCGGTACCTGCCAGTCTATTGTATCGGTCTTATTTACACGTCTTAACCATTCCGGATGACGCCTTGCCATTTTTTCGTCAAAACCTGCCGAAAGATACACCGGCGTTTTTACTCCTATCTCATGCGCCGCTTCAATTTGAGCGCCGAGAAGGTCAAACTTAAGTCCGGGGTGCATCTCGTTTGCCTCAGTGGGGTGATATGCCCAACCGTGATGGCATTTTGAAAACACGGTTATTGAGTTGACGTGTCCGAGTTTCAGTGCTCTCTGAAACTGCTCCTTTGAGAAAGCAGATCCAATGCCGTCTATCTTTTCACTTGTGTGAAAGTCAAGATGAATCTGTCTGAAATTCATTTTTTACTCCTTTTTGCGATTTTTTGAGTAAAAAACTCTTTCCGTTTTTATACCCAAAATGTTATGCAATCTAATATTTTATCCTGAAAAGCATCATCCTTCAATCTTTTTCAGAAGCTTTTCAGCCGTCATATTGTTAAAAACGTGAATTCGCGGCAGCTCTCTGAGTGAATCCGGCGAGTTTTTTTCTATATGAGCTACGCCGTTTTTACACGTTACGGTTACTTTATATCCGAGTTTTTTCAGTATTTCTTCCGATCTCTTTGTGTACTCTCCGAATGGATATACAAACACTCTGTTTATTTCAGCGAAATCCTGACCGAAAACCTCTCTCATACGCATTACGTCCGATGACAGCATTTTTTCATATTCTCTGTCGTTTGCAAGATCGCATCTCACACCCCTTACAATCTCATCACAATTATGAAGATCGAAAGAATGAGATGTTATCTCAAGCGAATCAGATATAGATGTGTTCGGAACAAAATGACCGTTTTTTCCGACAAGGCTTCCTATCACGGCGCATGTCATTTTCATGCCGTATTCATCACACACAGAAACGGCTGTGTCAACTACTCCGTCATATCCGTCGTCAGATGAAATCACGACGCATTTTTCGGGAAGTTTACTGCTTCCGTAAACATAGTCAATAAGCTCTGAAAATGTTACTGCGGTATATCCCGCATCATGAAGCGCTTTTATATGAGATCTGAACACGGATTCGCTTACCGCATATTCGCCTCTCGGCTCGTTTTCAGTGACAAAATCGTGATACGCAAGTATCGGAATATTTTTTGCAAAGCAAGGAAGAGTCAGAGAAAAAGTCATCAAAAGAAAAACGATTATTTTTTTCATTTTTATCTCCGTAAAAGGATTTTTTAATATTCTTTCCCGCGAGAAAAAAATGATTCGCGTTTATCTCGAAACTTTTTCGGCATCAATTGCCAAAACAAGTATCAAAATGTCAAGCGCGTTAAACATATCTGAAACTTCAATGCAATATGTATCGGACAGCTTAAAAATAATTTTCGAAATATCGGCTACCTTTAGCCCGTCTTTATCCGTTATTGAATAATCCCATTCAAGAAAATCTCCGTCGACGCTCCATCCTCTGTAATCAACGGTAAAAGATGGGGAAAACAATGAAAATTTCTTTTTTACACACCCGACAAATTCTCCTTGAATGTATATATCAAAGCACGGAAGAAAAGTGAAAAGTTTTCTCTTGATCGTCGCTACATGATTTCCCGCCCTATCGATAACGTCAAGGCATTTTCCAATCGAAATCTGTCCTTCGACCGTATACACGACGTCCCCGTCTTCATTATGTATGTCGTATGAATCAAGCCAAGAGAACAAACGTTGTTTAAATAACAGCTTCATTACTTTTTTACCCCAGGATGCGCGTCCTGTGTACATCATTAC
>CAKSJC010000107.1 GCA_934462885.1 uncultured Eubacteriales bacterium
TCATCACACGATAAGTTATATGATCTCACAATTTGGTACGCTTAAGAGTGCATTTTACTTTTTTTCTATATCAGCACCTGCCTCTTCAAGAGCGTTAATGAATACCTTATACCCTTCAACTGTTGGGTGTAGTCCGTCTGTCAGAAGATTGGAGGTTATGGAGGAATAAATATCTATAAATGTTATATAATCGCGGGTGCTGCACCAATCTGAGACATTTTCGTTGACTTCTCTTATTATCGCAAGCTTTTCGGGATTTTCCCCTCCGTCATTTCTGTATGAAATTCCAAAATAATAGAGCTTTGTGTCGGGCATTTTTTCATGTAGGGCAGAGAGCATGCGGATGATTCCGGATGTTGTGTCATCGGCATTTTCATTTGCAGCGTATACGTTGTTTGTGCCGATATTGATAACTGCGTTTTTCGGATTTACGTCAAGGAGAAGTGTGTCGGGAAGAATTTCCCAATCGTAAGTGGTCGCTCCCCCAAGTCCTATGCAAACAGCGTCGTATCCGTCTAAATCGCGGTAGAATGTTTGCCAGAATCTTGTATCAAAGAAAGAGTCGCCTATAAAAATCGTGGTTTTTCCGTTCGTTCCGAGTCGATCCCAGATACGCCTCATATTTCTTAAATGTTCAGCATTAGAATCGATAAGTGAAGTTCCGTTTTTATTTTTTTTGATTTCTCTCGCCTTTGCGGTGAAAAATGTTTCATATTTCTCAGTATACGCTCTGACCGTTGTATCTCCCGGTTCGAGAGCTTCAATCGTCATGTCAGCTTTTGAAATCCGTATTTTAGATTTGTCGTATTCAAAGAAAATATCATCATATGAAATGTCTTCCGCAGTTTTAGGAATGATGTCGGACGGCGTAAAGCCTACCCATGCGTATACGTCATGTATTTCGAGAATTTCTTCATTTTCTTCAAGCGCAGCGTCGGGAAGCTTTTTTTCGAGATACATTCTTGAAGAGGCGTTCGGTATTAGCATGGCTGCCCCCGCGATAAAAGCGATAAGTTTAGTTGATAATGCCATTTTATCTCCTTTTTGAAATTATTTTATGTATTTCAAACAATTGATATGTGTGAAACTAAGCTTTATTTAAGTTTTTTGATATTGTGAAACTGTAATTGATGAAAAAAATAAGAATAAATCCGAAAAAAATTAAAAAAATTCAAATAAAATATTTTTTTTGTTCAAAAATTAATTTTCGTCAAAAAATAATATGATATAGTATGACAGGCGAAAGAATTTTAATACTCTTTAGTACTCAGAATATTTTATAAAGAAAGGCAAGGAAATGAAAAATCTATCAGATGACAATATGATCTTATGTAAAGGGAACAAAGATTTCGGCAAAGTGATCCTTGAACGGGAAGAAAAAATTCTTGTTTTCACGGTGAACTACAAGCTCTACGAGTCTGAAGCTCAGCACGGAAAGCGCAAGATTTATTCAATATGTGCCGAAAAAATATCAGAGGATGAATGCGAAAAGAGCGTAATCTACGATATATCGCGCTTGAAGAATAAAGCTGTAAAGATATTCGAAACAATTTCGTCTTCTGAAGTAACGCCATGTACTCTTAAAGACGTTATTGAAAACATTTTGTAACTGTTTTTTTAAAAAGTCTGTACAAACTGTATTATTTATGTTAAAATTTAAATCAAATCAGACAGGCTTTTATTCGGGAGAGACAGGATGGAACACATTGAAAAGTATCCGTATACCGCTATGTTTACTGGATTTTTTGTTTCATTCTGTCTTTTTGCATACTGTTTGTTTGCGGTAAAGCTGATAATTGTTCTCGTTTGCGCGGCGGCGTTTATCATCATATCTGTCGCTGATGTAAGAAGCGGTATGAAAATACGTCGAGGAGCTTTGCTTTTGGTTTCTGCCGTCATTACAGCGGGTGTATATTCGGCGGCTGTCTTTGATTTTTATATAGCCGAATTTGATAAATACGACGACGCAGAAGACAGAATAACGGCGGAAGTTACTGATTGTGAGTATTCTCTTTCGTATATTTCGAGATATACCGTGAAGATAGTAGAGTCCGATAAACTATCACGCGGAACAAGGATACTTCTTGAGTGCTCAGAGGCAGGACTGAAGAGGGGAACTGTTTTAAGCGGAAAACTCAAATATTATCCTCTTTCATCTCTCAAAACGTGCGGCTTTGACGCCGAAAGATATTACCGCTCCGATGGTATCATGCTTTTTGCGACAGCAGATGAACTTGCGGTAGTCGAAGAGAGAGCGTCCTTTTCATTTTCATATGTTTTTACGTCAGTTCGTGAAAAACTTTCGTCATTGATATCGGCTCACACTGAGAATGAAGCAGGCGGACTGGCATCTGCAGTGTTACTCGGAAACCGAAAGGGATTGCCGGATACGGCTGAACGCGATTTCAGACGGCTCGGAATATCTCATCTTCTTGTTGTGAGCGGTATGCATTTCGCGATAATAATGTCGTTTACGGAATATTTTTTGAGACGGATGAAATTGAGAACAAAGCTTCGAGCCTCTCTCAACATTGTTTTCATACTCATTCTTATGGGCATCATGGGTTTTACCCCGTCGGTGGTAAGAGCGGGAATAATGTATATCATAGCTCAGTTTTCAAAAATTGTATTCAAACGTGCCGATACATTTAACTCTTTCTCGCTTTCCGGTACGCTTATCATGATATTTAATCCGTTTGCCGCTCTTGACTGCGGATTACAGCTTTCATATGTTGCAACCCTCAGCTGTATAATTTATTCGTCTGAGAAAGGCTATTTAAAGCTGTTCCGCGGTAGTCCGGCAGATAAAAAAACTGTACGCACGAAGTTTATCTCAAACTTTCTTTCAACGATCCGTGAAACAGTTTTTATCACAGTTTTTGTAACGTTTGCCACTCTTCCGCTGACATGGCTTTATTTTGGAGAAATATCTCTTGCGGCGATACCTGCAAATATAGTTTTTGTTCCGCTCATAACTTTGTTAATGTATATTTCGGGAATATATCTTATACTTTATCCTATAAGGATATTTATTATTCCTTTTGCTTTTCTTATAGATAAGCTGTCGGATGTGATTTTTCTGTTATCGAGAGTATTTTCCGGGATACACCATGTAATGCTTCCCGTGAACTATACGTTTACAGTTTTTTTCCTGATACCGATATCGGCGTTTATTCTGTTTATTCCGTTTGCGTCCGAAAAAGTGAAGAAAAAGTTAGTGCTTTGCGCGGTATCATCTTTTGCGCTGTTTGCGATTACGATCGGGACAGCAGGTTTTTTGGACAGATCGAATGTATATTACACATACATCAACAATAAAAAGAACGACGGCTTTGTTCTTAAATCTGAAAATAACATTCTTATATGCGATATGTCCGCAGGCGGATTCGGTTACTTCCGAAATCTTACGGAAAAAGCCAAGGATTTTCATGCTTGTGAGATAGATACGCTTCTTCTCACGCACTATCACAGTAAGCACGTTCAGCTTTTGTCAAGACTATGCGAGAGGGAAATATTAGCGCGCGTTGTTCTGCCGTGTCCGATGAATGAAAAAGAAGAAGAGATATACCTTTCACTGACAGAGATGGCGGATTTTTACGGGACTGAGGTAGTTACTGTTGAAAACGGAGAAACGTTTGAATTCGGAAGCACATATATTACCGTTTACGAGAGGAAGTATCTCTCGCGTTCAACTCATCCGATAACTGCTGTCAGCGTTGCGGTCGGAGAAGACGACATAACACTCGTTTCGAGTTCGTTTAACCAGTCGTTTGATGAGGTAAAAGAAAAAGCCGAAAACTCTGAATACATAATTTTCGGAAACCACAGTCCTGTATATAAGAAAAAGATATCGTTTCCTTTTGAAAACGTAAAAGAAGCGGTGATCGGTGAGGAAGCGCTTGATTTCTTTGACGCCGAGAGCGCAGAAAAGCTAAATTTAATTACTCATACCGAGTCGGCTGATGAATATGACCTTAAGTTTAGAATTGGGTGAAAAACCATAGAATAAAGATCACTTGGAAGAGCATTATTAGCGGTATGCCTATCATAAATTTAATATGTCTTGTTTTGTGGCGTATAATGAGCATTGTCAAAAGCATCGCCGCCGAGCCGCCGAGAGAAGCAAGAAGGATAAGAGTTTTTTCAGGTATCCGTCTGGCTTTTCTTTTTGCGTTCATTTTGTCAATGGTCGTTATAACTGCCGAAATAAGAGAAATCGCAGTTATATACAAAATAAATATTATGTTGCTTGTTTTCACTTTGTAAATTTTCTCGCTTCATCCTGCGCCATTGCGTCGCATCTTTCGTTGTACGGATGTCCTGCGTGTCCTTTTACCCATACGAAAGTTACACGGTGAGTCTCGCACAGAGAGAGAAGTCTTTCCCAAAGATCGGGATTGAGAGCGGGGGTGTTGTCCGATTTTTTCCAGCCTCTCTTTTTCCATGAAGCTGCCCAACCTTTCGTAATACCGTCGCATAAGTATTTTGAATCTGAGGTTAGAGTAACGTCGCAGGGACGATTCAGGGCCGATAAAGCAGTAATAGCTGCGGTGAGTTCCATTCTGTTGTTTGTTGAATCGGCTTCTCCGCCGGATAATTCTTTTTCAAGCTTGTTGTAAACGAGTATCGCGCCCCATCCTCCGGGACCCGGATTTTTAAGGCACGAACCGTCGGTATAAATGTCAACGTGCTGCATGATATCTCCGTTTTTTCTTTTTGCGTATAATTGTATGCTCAAATTTCCATAGAGGCTTGAAAGGAAAGGATTGCAGATTTCCTCTCCCCGTAACGGGATCGGTATAAAAAATCACCTTGAAATTAGGATTGTTTTCTTGCGAGCCAATGATAGAAAAAAGCTTTTAATAAGGTGTTTTTTCACTTTTTAGATGAAGCTTATTTTTAGTTGAAATTGAGTGTACAAGCTGCTTAGGATACAACTTAAGTTTTTATACATTATACCATAAATCTTTATTTTTTGCAACCGCAGTAAATGCATTGTTTCCAAGGGTTCTTCAGCTTTTTGAAGCGCCAGAAATCGCCCAAATCACCACGGTTAGTATCTGAAGCGCATTCAATGGTTACCGCCCTGTTATCATTGGCAGAACTGGAAGAACACCAAGAACGGTCTTTTTCCTCACAATAGCATACCACTTTGCCATCAACACCGATTCCATAATTACCGGAAGCCTGTCTTGATGTAGGTGCAAATACATTTCCCATGGTTTCAACCGAACATTACCCCACAACACAATGTGGGGTAATGCGGTCAATCGCCTTATTTCTGTTTACCGTTTTGTTAGATGAAATCTTTGTATATGAAACAAGTAAACTGTTTGTGAAAGCCATAATTATTCACCATCAATTTCAGTTTTATCAGAATCCTTTGCTTCATTTTCAGCGTTGATTTTTTCAGCATCTACCATACCTTCACCGATAATATAGGCAATCAGTGTGGCAGAAGCGGTTATGATTGCAAGCCGTACATAAAAACCACCCATCAGGCTCAATTCAGATACTTCCTACCTGTAATTGATTTTACTCGATGGGTGGTCTCAGCCTTGTCCTAATCTAAACCCTGTAAATTGTCTTATTTTTATCTTTTTTTAGCATTATTTCAAGCCTCAAAAAATCTCAGGAACACTCTCGTAGAAGTCTCACAACGATCTCACACGAGTCTTACTCGTACAGTTCATATCTTTTTTCTCAGATTCGCGCATCTCTACACATGGTATCCTTGACTGCATTCACTATATTTGTAATCACCCGGATTTCATAATCATCGCAATCCTCTAGGATGCCGGCAATGTCTTTCTCAAATTGAACCTTACATTGTCCTCACCAAAGAACGCACCCTGCTTGCAAAGCTCGTAGTAGCATTTAGCACAAAGTTGTCCCTGTCCTTGGACATAGTACTTTCGCAGAGAGATCGGCATGTTTTGGGGAAAACTGGTCAGATGCCATCACAGAACGCAGCGATCCATCTTCATCTCGCGGGCGCTATCGGCACGAGAGCGGCGGTTTCTTTTTCTGTCCAAAGTGATAAT
>CAKSJC010000108.1 GCA_934462885.1 uncultured Eubacteriales bacterium
TCCTCCGCCTCGTGAACGTCGTGCAGATAGCCGTCAATATACAGGGTCAGGGGGTCACCGTATTTCTTCATCAGGGCCTCCAGCCCCGCGTCGTCGCCGTTCAGATATTGACGGTATAAACTCTCGTCGCAGACCATAGCGCTCACTTCCTTTTTTGCGGATGCTTCAAATGCAGAGGGGGATCCGTCATGTGCTTGTTACGCCGTGATTGCGGCGCTGTTCCTTGAAGCTCGTGGCAGAAGGCTTTTCTGCGTTCTCCGTGATCGCCCGAAGAGGGAACGTTGCGGGGATCCGACCCTCTGGCGCAGTATTTTGGTGACCCGCCGCTCAGACACGCCCAAACGGTAGAATGCCTCCCGAATGGGGATAAAAACCTTGACCACGTTCATACCGCACAGCCGCATGGATAATACTCAATACATTACATTATATACGAATATTCGAAGAAACACAAGACATCTGAGAAATGTTCAGAGAAAAAACGGATAAGCACAATATTTTTTGAAAAAATCATCCGAAACTGACGAAAACATCCTATTCCGGCTGTTGTATGGGAAGCAGAAAGAATACGGGGGGACGAAGTAGTCATCTGGTGTAGCCACATTTGAGGATTTTCCTCCTTTTCAAATTCCTTGCCCGAAAAGAGAAAATTGCTTGTCTAACCGCCGACTGAGCCGATATGCGGAGCATCCCGGAGCGTTATGAGAAAGAGGTGTCCGCTATGACTGACAGGAAACGCCACATCGCTCCTCACTGCACGGTGACAGCGGAGGAACGGGCATTAATTGAACAAAAGTTGGCGCGGCTCTCCGCCGAACGACAAAGAAAAAACGGCATAGCCGCATGACACGACTATGCCGATATTCCGAAATTATTGAATACCTAAGCTGCACCCACTATTGTGGTGAGCATTGCGAAATATTCGTTTTTTTCTCTTGAAAAAGTCCGGTTATCTCTTGCTGAACTGGCTTGCGCGACGAGCAGCTTTGAGACCGTACTTCTTTCTTTCTTTCATACGAGGGTCTCTCGTGAGGAAGCCCGCCTTCTTTAAGAGAGGACGGTATGTTTCATCTGCGAGAAGAAGAGCGCGGGATACGCCGTGGCGGATTGCGCCTGCCTGACCTGATATACCGCCGCCGTTTACGTTTGCAACGATATCAAACTTTCCGGCAGTGTTTGTAACGCCGAAAGGCTGGTTAATAATGAGCTTAAGCGTTTCAAGTCCGAAGTAATCGTCGATATCGCGTCCGTTAATAGTGATCTTTCCGCTTCCGGGATAGAGTCTTACGCGAGCTACGGAGCTTTTTCTTCTGCCCGTACCATAGAAATAAGGTTTAGCACTTGTATACATCAATTAATACCTACCCTTTCTTACATTTCAACTTCGTACGGAACAGGTTTCTGAGCCTGCTGCTTATGTTCGGAACCTGCGTATACTTTGAGACGTGTTATAGCCTTGTCTCCGATGCTGTTGTGGGGAAGCATTCCCTTTACTGCAAGCTGCATTGCAAACTCAGGTTTTGTAGCCATAAGCTTGCGGTAGCTTGTTTCCTTAAGACCTCCGATATAACCGGAATGTCTGCGATAGAACTTCTGATCAAGCTTCTTACCTGTGAGAACTGCCTTTTCGCAGTTGATGATAACAACAAACTCACCGCAGTCTACGTGAGGTGTGAATTCGGGACGATGCTTGCCGCGAAGAATGTTAGCTGCCGCTGCCGCTGTCTTACCGAGCGGTTTTCCTGCCGCGTCGATGATGTACCAGCTGCGTTCAACTGTTTCGGGCTTAGCCATGTATGTTGACATACTGATATTCCTCCGATTGAAATTGTTTTTTTCAGAACGAACCGATTATATCACTTATTAATACTCTTGTCAATAGATTTAAAGAAAAAAATCCGATTATTTTAATTTAGCTATATAAAATCTCATGAAATCTCGTTTTTCCTCCTGTTTTTCGCGACTGATATCTTCTTTTATTTACAGGTTGCCGTTGCAATTTTAATTTTTTTGTATTATACTTTTTATAACGATACGAAACGGAGGAATAGCAATGTACGACCACTGGAATCTCGACGCTCTTTATAAAGGATACGACGACGAAAAATTTATTTCCGATTACGAAAAACTCGGCGTATTGACGCAAAAAACGGAGGATCTTTCAAAGAAAGCGGGGCAGACGGACGATTTGTCGTTTATCCGCGATTATCTTCTTCTGGCTGAGGAATCGGAAGAAACGTTTTTTAAGCTGATTTGCTTTGCAATGCTTAAGCAATCCGTTAATTCCAAAGATGAGGAAGCGGCTTCGTATATCGGACGCATAATGTCGAAAATGAGCGCGTCTGCCGCTCCGGATTCGATAATGCGAAAATATATCGGAAACATAGCAAATCTTGACGAGCTTATCGAACGCGACCCTCTTCTTTCCGAATACTCGTATTTTCTCAAAAGACAAAAAGAAAACGCGGCGCATCTTCTTCCCGGCGGCGAAGAAGAGATCCTGGCAAAATACGATATAAGCGGCGGCAAGGCGTGGAGCGATCTCCGCGATTACCTTACGTCGTCCGTCGAAGTCGAATATAACGGCGTTGTGACAAACCTTTCCGACATACGCAACAAAGCTTACGACGAATCGGAAGAAGTAAGAAAATCCGCTTACGAGGCGGAGCTTGCCTGCTATCCGAAAATAAAGGACAGCGTTGCGTTTTCCTTAAACAGTATAAAGCTTCAGGCTATTAATGAAGCTAAACTCCGCGGATTCGACTCCGTACTCGACCGGACTCTCTATCAGTCTCAAACGCAGCCGTCGACTTTGAAGGCGCTTCTTTCCTCGATGGAAGAGTATATGCCGCATTTCCGCAGATACCTTCGTGCGAAAGCAAAACTTCTCGGACACGAGAACGGACTTCCGTGGTACGACCTGTTTGCGCCTGTCGGTAAATCCGATGAGGAGTTTACTCCCGAGAGCGCACGCGCATATCTTGTGAAAGTGTTCTCCGCGTTTGATTCAGAGCTTGCGTCAATGATCGACCGCGCGTTTGCCGAAGAGTGGATAGACTTTTATCCGGCTGACGGAAAACAGGGAGGCGCATTCTGCGAAGGAATACATCCGATCCGTCAGTCGAGAATTTTAACGAACTTCGGCGGTAAATTCACGGACGTTATGACTCTCGCTCACGAGTTGGGACACGCATTCCACAACGAAAACATTTATTCTCACCGCATACTGAACAGCGACTACTCCATGCCGGTTGCTGAAACCGCGTCAAACTTTAACGAAATAATGGTCATGGACTACGCCTTGTCTCACGCTTCATCTGACGAAGAAAAGCTTGCTCTTCTCGAAGGAAAGCTTTCGGACACCACCCAGATAATCTGCGATATTTATTCGAGATTTTTATTTGAAAAGTCGGTGTTCGACGCAAGAAGCAACGATTTCATGTTTGCGGATCGTCTCTCGGAAATGATGCTTGATGCACAGAAAAAGGCTTACGGAAACGGGCTTGACGAAAACTTCATGCACCCGTATATGTGGATTTGCAAGAGCCATTATTACTCTTCCGGCCTTTCGTACTACAACTGGCCATACGCTTTCGGCGGACTGTTCGCTCAGGGACTGTTTGCAAAATACAAAGAAGTCGGAGAGGAATTCGTTCCGCTTTATAAAAATCTTCTTCACGCAACCACGGTCTGCTCGGTTGAAGATACCGCGAAAATCGCGGGTATCGATTTATCCGACGCGTCGTTTTGGCAAAGCGGACTCGATTGCTTTGTGAAAATGATCGACGAATTTGAAAAGCTCTGTGAAAAATTCGGCGCGTAAAACCGTTTCACGGACGAAATACGTCGGCGCAAAAAAAACTGTACGGAAATTCCGTACAGTTTTTTTTTTGCTTTTCCGAAAGAAAACTTTTTTTATTCAAAAGCGTAGGAACCGCCGGCTACTCCGACAACCGCTCCGTGATATACGTCTTTAAATACGCCGTCGATAATTTCTATTCCGACGGTTTCGTCCCCGCCGTAGAATATTTGAGTTGCGTTAGCGACCAAAGATCTGTTTTCACGTTCAAATTCGGCAACTCCTCCGGATGTCTGCGGGAAGAGCGCGAGAGGCGCTTTAGCAATTTCGTAATATTTATTAAGGTTGCTGAACGCGTGATGCGCTGCCTGAACCGCGTCTGCTTTAAGCTCTTCCGGAGTATAGTTTTCTATCACGGTATTCTCCGAGTATGTGTCGGAATCTCCGAGAATCGCAATCTTCTTTCCGTCAATCGTAAGATAAAGTATTGTCGATGTTTCGTTCAGGTTGCGCGCAGTCGTAACGCCGCTGCCCGAAGCCGCCGCAGCTTCCATACTGCCTGTGGAGTCTTCAAGCTTTTTCCATCTTGTGAGGAATGTGTTTTTTACAAGATCCTCGTGCGTGTACATCACCTCGACGCCGACTTCTCCTATGTCGAATTTCATTCCCGTGTGAGGTTTGAAATACATTGCGTTCGGATACATTTCAAGCAAACCCGCTCCGAGAACGTTACGGTCCGTATAGTACTGCGCAAATTCACCTCCGTAACGAGGGCTCGGGAAATTATACATAATGCGTTCAAGTTCAACCTTGTCGGAGTTTCTTCTTAAATATTTATAGAATCCGCCGAAATGGTCGGAATGAGGATGAGTTATAAACCAACAGCGAACCGTAATTTTTTCGTTTTCCTTTACGCCCGTAATTTCGGCAAGGAATCTGTCAAGCTCCGCTATCGCTTCGTCGCCGAACTGATACTGGCTTCCGCCGTCGATAACAAAAAGGCTGTTGTCCGCAAGCTTTATAATGTAAAGCATTCCGCAATTGGTCTTTGAATTTTCGTCAACCGGATCGGCTCCTTTTTCATCCATTACAAGACCGTACTGATATATAACGGTATTTCCGCCGTTCTTGTCGGCGGGACAGGTAAAATCGGAAAGAGAAACGCTCGTTTTATCAAGATTTACTTTCGCAACCTCGGTCTCTTTTCCGTACTGAACGTAAACGTTGAGATTCTTCCAACTGAACACTCCTATTTCGAGTTTTTCGGTTGAGTTTTCATATTCGCGCGTAAAACCTGTTTTTTCAAGCAGGTCAAGATAGTTCTTGTATTCTTCAAGACTTGTTTTGGAAATGACAGTCATTTCCGATTCATCTTTCCCGCCCATGTGATCGTCTGAAAGTCCTACGCTTCCGTGATATATGTCCGCGGAAAGCACGCCTCCCTCATACGCGGGTATCTCTTCGATAAGCCATCCGTCGCGTTTTGTTATTTCTCCGAGAGGAGTTTCTTCGGCTGATTGCGAATCGTCCGCAGGCTCGGTTATTTCGGTCGCGGGCGCCTCCGTTTTGTTTTTGTAAAGTCCGTTTGGAATATACGCCGCGCCGTACGATGTCGCGGCAAACCAAAGGGCGAGAGCAGCACTTAAAAATTTCATAAAACACCTCGTATTTTTTGTCCTGAGCGGACATATTTTTTATCGTAGATTCAGGAAATCTTTTCTGTATTTTACTCCGAAATATTCCGCGGGTTTCTTGACAAAAATCGCGCAGCTTGCGTGAAGATTAAGTTTTGTCTTGCCCGAACGCAAGAGAAGCGCCATATCTTTATCCGACATGAGTTTTTCGGGATTACGCGCACGTCCGAGATAATTACCCGTAGTCAGTATGCCTAAACGTTTAGGCATCTGCAAGTATATTATATCACAACTTTCTTGAGTTTGTAAAGGCAAAGCGGTTTGTCAATATGATTTTTCATTATAAATTTTTCGTTAATCAGAACGGAATATTTCCCGTTTCCTTTATATGAGCCGACGGACTCGTATTGTTTCGAGAGCGTTTTTTAGAATATGGAAATATTTTACGAGAGATATGTGTTCGCCGGATGCCGTTTCTTCTTGGCTGCAACAAAATGTATGGAGTTTGCTTTTTTTAACACGCCCGATAGCGTTTTGTTTTTATAATTTTTGCTGTATAAGAAATTTCACGTTTATATTGTTGCAAATAA
>CAKSJC010000109.1 GCA_934462885.1 uncultured Eubacteriales bacterium
ATTCAAGATAACTTATTCTATCATATAATTCGTTGAAAGAAAATAGGTTTTGCAAAAAAAGTTGATTATTTTAGAGGGAAAAAAGAAAAATAAAGGCAAAAAGAGCATCCCTTTCGTATGAAATAAAAGTTATGCTCTTTTTGAAATCCGGGTTAGAATGCAGAGAGGGTGTATTTTAACGAAAGAAAAATGGGCTGCGTTTTTGTTCTTTAGCGAAAAAAGTAAGAATATTTTTTCATTGAGCGTCTTTTTTATCTTTATGATGACTTTTCAGTATCGAAACATCGTCCCTGTGGTACGGCTTTACCGTACCGTCCTGAAATTTTACTTTGATGTATCCGGTAAGCGGACTTGTTTCGGTAACGGTTCCGACGCCGTCCGAAGTCATAACGGTAGAATCAACTGAAGGAGTTTTGGCAATTTCAGATTCATACGTGTCATGCTCATACCTGAGACAACACATGAGTCGTCCGCAAGTTCCGGATATTTTTGAAGAATTGAGAGAGAGATTCTGTTCTTTTGCCATTTTTATCGATACCTGAACAAAATCCGATAAAAAACTCGAACAGCAGAAAGGACGTCCGCAGACTCCGAGTCCGCCGAGCATTTTAGCTTCATCGCGTATACCGATTTGCCTTAACTCAATACGCGTGCGGAAAACGGAAGCAAGATCCTTTACAAGATCGCGGAAATCTACTCTGACTTCTGCCGAAAAATAAAATAAGAGCTTAGTGTTGTCGAAAGTGTACTCAGCTTCAATAAGCTTCATTTCAAGACCGTGCTCCGCAATTTTCTTTTTACATATTTCGAAAGCTTCGGCTTCAAGACGTTTGTTTGTCTCGTATCTTTCGGTGTCATCATTGGTTGCTATTCGGATAACTGAGCGAAGAGGTGGTACGATTTTGTCCGAGGGAACTTCTTTATTTTCGCATGTAACGAAACCGTATTCTATGCCGCGCGTCGTTTCAACGATAACGCGGTCGTTCGGTATTACTTTTATTTCACCCGGATCGAAGTAATAGACTTTTCCGGCGTCGCGGAATTTGACGCCGATTATTTCGACTTTTTCGGGAAGAGCGGCATCAGAGGCGTTTATGTTTTCCGTATTTTGATTATTCATATGTTTCTCCGTTTGTATGGCTGTATACAGAGTGTGAATTAATATTTACATATTAAGGACAGAAGAATCGGAAGCTGAGAAGCGTTAGAGGTTATTGAAATTTCAGCTTTTGATATGTCGTCCGTCAGATCTAAAATTCGTCTTTGGGATACTTTTTTAGCAAAAGCGGGAACTCCTTCTTTTGTTCCGTAGAAGAGAAGATCGCCGCCTTTCTTAGATGAGATCATATCTCTGAGAGCAAACCTGGAAAGTGAGAGTATCTCTCTTACCTTTATTCTTTCTTTCGGAAATTTTGATGAAACGAATACTGCGGCTTCACTGCGGCTTCCCGAAAGAATAACCTTAACAAATTCTTCAGCGGTTTTGTAGAGCTGCATTTCAGCGTCTCCGCTTTTGTAAAGTTTTTTTGCCTGTCCGATAGAGCCGTGAGAAAGGTGAGAGGCAAATACTATCTTTTCATGATCGATACATTCGTTTTTATAAAAGTCAGTGAGATATTTTTCAATGAATTCGCTTTGAAAAAGCTCGGTTTTTATGACGGGAGCGCGGCTTCTTACGGTTTCGAGAAGAAACGAAGAGTCGTTTGCCAAAAGAAGAAATTTAACAAAGTCCGGCGGATCTTCAAGTGAGAGAAGAAGCGCATTCTGAGCCGGAGGCGTCATAAGATGAGCATTTTCTATTATATAGAACTTGTAATCGCCGTCATTCGGAGTTACGTAAAGAGAAGAGCGCACGGCGCGGATGTCGTCTACGCCGATTGACGCTTTATCATCGTTAGAAACTGTCATTATGTCGACGGAATTTCCGGAAAGAACTTTTCTGCACGTTATGCAACTGCCGCATGGGAGAGGTTTTGTCACATCGTTTCTGTTCTCGCATAATACTGCGGCGCAGATATAAAGAGCAGCCGTGTGTTTTCCCGATCCTTCCGGACCTTCGAGGATATATGCGTGAGCGCTCTTTCGTGAGGCAAAATCAGAAGAAAGAGTTTTTTTCAGAGTTTCGTTCCCGATCAGTTCGGGGAAAATATCTCTCATATATTACTTAAGATTTTTCTTTCAAAAATTTTTAATTAATTATAGCATAATTATATGCTGTTTGTCAAATCATTAATGTAAGCAAATCATCTGTTAAAAGAACGGAGATATCAATGTTGAAAAAGGAAAATAACGGAAGTCGATGGGTAATCGCCGCAGGGATTTTTTTGGTTTTTACCGCAGTATTATCCGTTTATGTTTTATATGATTTCAGAAGCGATACGGAATATGACGCTTCTAAAAGCTATTTTCTGACTACTGAAATGAATACATCTCTTGAAAACCTTTGTGCCGCTCTTGAGAAAGACGATATTGTTATGTCATATCATTATGCGAAGGACGCGTCGTTTTTTGCCTCCATGTGCGGGAAAACCGACGAGGCAAAATATTTCTCTGAAATCGCGGAAGCGATAATTGAAGGGAAAGCTGAGAATGCTGAACTTGATGAAATGATAAGAACATATCTGAAAAGCGAAACTATAAAGGCGATTTCATTTGACGAGTCGGAAATGAAAGATATGGCTGTTATAAAACTTGACGAAAGCGGATTATCAAGGCTGAAAGAAGAGTCGGCGAAAAAAACGGCGGAGGGGATTCTTGGAGTTGAGGGGGTTTTATATCTTTCGGCGCACAGCAATAAGGACGAATATGTATATGCTTGTCGGAACGCATATGTAGTGATAGACGGGGAAAGCGGTAAGCCTCTTGAGATGTGCATATCCGGGACGCGCGGTGAAAGAAAACTTTCGGAGAGCGAATGTATTGTAAAAAGCAGGGCATTTATTGAGCAATTCAAGGGCGGTTTTACGGATTATGCCGTCGCGAGCGTGAAATATGACGATATGACGAACATTTATAAGATAAAATATACAGGAAAGAATCTGATAGAGACTGCAGTTAATGCATCAAGCGGAAAGATAGTCAGATTTATCTCAAGGTAGGATTTACAAAAACGTAAAGAGTATTTTCAAATACAAACTATGTATTAAGAGACAATATTTGTTCAAAATCATAAATCCGCCCGCTGCAAAGCAAATGGGCGGATTTATGATTTAATTTATCAAACTAAGCGGCATTTTTTTGCTTAGCGGAGAAAACACGGGATTTTGGGATTACCAGTTTTTCATTTTGTCGGATTCACAAAGCAGCTTTATAAAATGTCCGCCGACTACAGAGCGGTTTTGGAAAACTACAAGGTTTGCGGTAATGGTGTCATAGAAATCCGTTGCAGGAACTCTTGAGTTTGAACGGTTATATGCTTCCCAAAGCGGCTCAGCATATCTCTCAAATCCGTAAATATCGTCTGAAAGGGTAGCTGTCCAGAGAAGCCAGTCGCTCTTTGTGTATGTTTTTCTTGAGTCGAGCGGCATACCGTAAGGGTTTATGTGCTTCTCATATGAAGCAAATTCGGAGCGAATGACACTTCTGTCCATAATATGCGTTCCAAAGAGTTTATCCCATACTATGTTGTACTTCATCGACCATGTATTGTCGCTTCCGAAAGCGAGAGCATAGCTTCCGTCTCCGTTTGAAGCGCGCTTTGTCCATCCCTCAGACATTTTCCGTGCTGTCTCAAACATTTTTTCGGATTCTTCATTTTTGCCGAGAAGCTTATAAATTATGCCGAGAGCAGAAATTCCCATGACGGCTTTCAGAGACAGATTGCAGTTGTGTGCGAGATGACCTGCAAAGTCGTCTGTACAGAGCTGGTTTTCCGGATCGTCGCCGTGCTCGATGAGGTAATGCACCCATTTTTCGAGAAGATCAATATTTTCACGTATTACAGTCATGCTTCCGGAAGCAATCGACGCGGCGGCAGTCATGATGAGCATATTACCGCATTCTTCAACCGGCATCTGATCGTCTATGTCGCAGAAGCCGTTTCTCATCAGACCGTATTGCTGCTTACCGAGGATGGGATATTTTCCGCAGTCATGAGGAGCGAAATCGAAGAGCCATTTATCGGTGCGGGCAAATCTGAATATAGGTCTGAGCATACCGAAAACAAGCTCCGGATTGCAGAGAAGATAAAGCGGAACGGAGGGATAGCTTACATCGACGGTAGCTGCGCATCCGTTTGAGAAACATTCCTTTGATATGAAGAGAATGTTTCCGTCTCCGTCAAGCACAAGTTTGTGCGCGTTTATTGACTGACGGTAGGAAATCTCAAGAATTTCAGCGTATTTTTCACCTCCGGCGCGCACGGCGTCGCAGAACATCTTGTCGGAAAAATCTTTGCATTTTTTTACGACGGCGTCATAATCTGCAAAAGCCTCGGAAATAGCGTGGATAATTGTCTTTCCGTTTCTGTTCCAGTATGAGGAGAGCATCTCGTCGAAGTATTTGATAGATTTTACATCATCATACGCGAAAATGACGAGATCGGATGTTTTTTTCTCTGTGTCAAGGAAAACTTCAGCCGAAACGAATGTCATTTCCGATTCGGGATTCTTGTCATATCCGACTTTTCCGTCACGAACCGCGAGATAGAAATATCCCCAGTCTATTCTTATATCGTCTCCGGCACGGTTTAATAATTTTTGAGAAACGCTTCCGATTTTTGCGGCGCAGAAATCTTTTCCGGAAACAGTCTCGCAGGAAACTTCATCCGACCCCTTTTTGTCAAGGCATATTTCTTCAGATACCGAGATATTTATTTTTATTTTATGCACCGCGCCGTCTTTTGAGGAAACGTCAATATGAAGATAGCTTGCGGGGCGTGTCATAATATCAAGATCGTCGAGAAGAAGAGGCGTCGTAAAAGTCAGTTTAAGAACAATACCCGCTCCTTCGAAAGTATAGTAAGTTGAGAGTGCGTCGCAGTCTTTTTTTGTCTGAGTAAGAACGGGAGACTTGTCGTCTTTTCCGTTTTTGCCCATGAATCTAAACTTTGCGCCGTCGATCTCGGCGTACCCGAGTATAGTATTGGGACTTCCGGTCCAGTGAACTGTTTCGGAATCAGTGAGAACGTCTGACGGCGACCAAACCGAAAAATAAGGGTCAACGGTTATCAGAGGCGTTGACGGAGGTCTTAATCTCATAAAAATCTCCTTCTCATGGAAAAATATAATTTAGGTAAGGATAACATAAAAACGCTGATAAATCAATAATAAAAGCCATTTTTGCATATGAAATACTGAAAAAATTTTTTCACCGTGCGGCGCATTTCATGTGACGAAACGTCGCAAAAGACGAGATGGGCGCATACTATGTTACAGGATGAGTAAAAAATACCGTTATGTCAGGCTTTGGTGAATTGATATGTCAGAAAATATAAAAATAGGGATAATAGGAGGAGATAAACGGCAGCTTATTTGCGCCGATGGTCTCTCATGCGATTTTGAATGCGCCGTATGGGGTTTTGCTTCGGTATACGGCAATGACGATGAAAAATACTTAAAGAATACCGTAAGATGTGCAGACTGGATGTCGGCTGTAAAATGTTCCGACGCCGTGATACTTCCGCTGCCGGCGAGTACCGACGGAGTGAGACTTAATTGTCCGCTTGCGGTATCGGGGGGAGATGCTCCGGACATACGTTTGCTTGAAATATGCGAAAAGATGAAACCTGGATCGCTTCTCGTCGGCGGAATGATACCGGCTGTAATAAAGCGGTATGCAGTAGAGCGTGGGTTATCGGTAACCGATTATTATGATTCGGAAGAATTGCAGATAAAAAACAGTGTTCCGACTGCTGAGGGAGCGATAGGAGCCTGCATAGACAGACTTCCGATGACCGTATCCGGAATGAAAACAGCGGTTTTCGGATACGGAAGAGTAGGACGGGTACTTGCCGGACGGCTTCGCGCGTTAGGCGCAACCGTATACGCAGCCGCAAGAAATCCGCGTGACAGAGCG
>CAKSJC010000110.1 GCA_934462885.1 uncultured Eubacteriales bacterium
GCGCATATCAGAAGCACAGATGCGATAGATAAAATTTTTTTCATATCAGAGCCTCCTTATATAAGCAGAAAACAGGATACGGCAAAAGCAGCCGCCGCAAAGATAGCGGCAGAGATGCCCCACCATTTCCAGTATGCACCCTTGTCAAGCGGCAGATTTCCCACGAATTTTCCTGTCTGACCGTTCATTGCAAAGATGTAATTCTGTCCTCTCCATGATGTGTGTAGTATCCAAACGGGAAGAAGGGCATATCTGACCGAACTTTTATTTAGACTTATGCTTGAAGTCTCCGTTTTAACGGAATCATATCCGTTGAGCGTGCTTAAAAATGAGGATTCAACGGTTTTTTTTGCGCGTTCGTTTATGCGTTCTACGGTTTGAGAGGCGTCAATATCGTATTTGTCGGCAAAAAAACCGGCAAGATAAGCAGTTTGAAAATCAACGGCGTCGTCCATATTGAAAGGCTCTATTGATTCCATGAGATCATCGGGCATTTTTGACGATCCGTCGGCGGGGATATTTTCAAATTTCAGAGTTCCTCCGCGCAGAACGGAAAAATGCTTGGTTTCTGTGTAGTCATAGTCAGAGTCGCTCCATACGCGCGTTTTTGTCGCATGATACTTTATGTTGGCGTCTGCATCCGCGTCAAACAGCCAGTACGGAACGTAAACGCCTTTGACCTCGTCGATGTGATTTTGGTCTTTGAAAACTTTCGGGAGCAGTCTTTTTTTGCAGAGATGATTTGAAAGGGCTTTCTTAGCAGCCGCCTTGTCAAGCTTGAACGGAATAACTATTTCCGGCTTGAGCTGTCCCTGAAGATTACCTGATATTACGACAGGATTTCCGCAGAAAGGACATGATGTGGCGGCTGTGTTTTCATCCGAGATTATTTCTCCGCCGCAGGATTGGCATACGTAAACTTTTACAGAGTCAGATTCAGCGTCTGACCATTCGCCTTTAACGTTTACATCCCAGTCCATGTTGTCCGGACGTTCGGCGGCAGAATCGTCCGCCTCGCTTTTTTCTTCCGAAAGATGTTTGTCTTTTTCTTTGAGTTCTTCGACGCTGTATATGCTGTCGCAGAAAGGACATTTCAGGGCTTGGAGTTTACTGTCGAACTCAAGCGCGCCGCCGCAGGCGGGACATTTATATTCTAATAATTCTTCAGACACGTTTGTTCTCCGTTTCGAATTTGGTTTTCAGATAAAAAATGTATGTTTACAAAAAACTTGCCGCAATTGCTCTGCGCTGGCAGAAGCGGCAAGCTGTTGTATTCCTTGTTTTACGCAGCTTTCGGATATTATACGGCAGTTTTATTATTTTGTATCGTTATCGTCAAAGATATCGCCGCGTTCGGGGCAGAACTTTGGAGGATGCGCGTGATCTTCAGGTTCCCATCCGCACTTGTCGCATTTATAAAGTTTTGCTCCGACCGGTTTTTTAGCTCCGCATGATGAACAGAATTTGCCTTTGTTTATCGCGCCGCAGGAACAGATCCACCCATCTTCTGAGGGTTTCTTTTCTCCGCAGGAAGAGCAGAACTTGCAGTTGTTTGATCTGTGGCATTTTTGACATTCCCATGTGCCTTCGGTAGCGGGAGCCTCCGTACGAGTATTGCCACGAATCTGTTTGAGGAGCCTGTGCGGCTCTTTGAAGCTGAGCCGTTCCCATGGCGTATAGATTCTGAGCGTTTACACCGCCCGCGCCTTGAGCCATACTCATTCCCATAAAGCCGACCGCAGCTCCGGCAGTGTTTCCGGCAGCGGTTCTCATAGCGTCAGCCTGAGCGCCGACAAGGCGTGCGGCTGCAATCTGCGGATTAAGAGTCATTGCGTTTTCTTCCCGCTCGGTGATCTTCTTCTGCTCATCGGGGATAGAGAGCGGGTTTATATTCATGGAGAAGACTTGGATACCGCGTTTTTCTCTCCACATGGAGGAGAGAACGTCGTCAAGAGCTGCGGAGAGTTAGATAGTATGTATAGTGATTTCGTAATACTGAATACCGGACGCCGCAATTTTTGCGAGTGCGGGCTGGAGAGCGTTCAAAAGCTCGCCCTGATCCTTACCGGTGTCTTCGCCGTAAGTAAAGCGTTTTCCGATTTGATTGAAAGTTTCTTTAATGCTGTCGCCGAGATTTCCGGAAAAAAGTGGAGGATCGCTTTAACTGTTCCAAGTGAATTCACCGGGTTTTGCACAGAATTCAACTATTTTTCCATGTTCTATGACGATCATGCATTAACCGTCGGCTACGGCGATACCGGAGCCGTTTGAGATGATGTTGTCATCTCCTTTTGTGTTTGACGAACATGATGAGATACGTTTTCTTCCTTTAACTACGATGGTATCGTTATCTATGGCGTCACAGTAGAAAAACTCTTTCTATTGATCGACGAGAACTCCGCCTGCGGCTTTAATAAGTCCCATGGTTTTCTCCTTTATGTATTTTTGTTTTTATTCTTTTAACCTTTTGAGGACGAAAGATAAACAGTAAAATCAGTCGGTTCTGAGGGATAGACGAATTCAGAGGTCAGATTCTCATCGGCATATAGACTGTACTCGGAATACTCTTCCGCAAAGGAGAGTTTCCAGCCGAGAGGTATGGGGAACTTTTGTATATTCGGTTCAGCGTCGGGGTTTGTATATACGACGAGAGTTGCGGTGTGAATTTCTCCCGCCCAAGCGTCGAGATAATGAAGATCGGAGGGATCTGCCGTATAGTCATACTCTGTTACTGAGTGGGAATAATCGGAAGTCCATTCGCAGCGCTTTACGGCGAGGGTCTTTTTATCAAGAGAAATCTCCTTTATGCCGTAATCGTAAATATACCGAACGCTAACGGTATCGTCTGTTTCCGAGACATAATGCATATCCGCTTTCAAATCGAAAACAGAGCTTACGAGCTGTTCCGTGATATCATATGAAAAACTGCTTGGAATGACGCTCATATCGTCAATGGTTCCCTCGAAGAAAACTCCTTTGTATGAACCGCGAATAAAGTCCTCTCCCGATGGATTTTTTATTACATTCACGTAAGAGGGCGTATCATCAAATAAGAAAGCCCAAGTATCTCCGTTTTCTTCATCTCCGTCGAATGAAGTAATTATATGAACTGACGGATATTCCGAAAGAAGAGTTTGGAGAGTATTTGCGTCGCACGCTTCATCCGAGGTGAAATCAAGTTTTTTCTGTGTGCCGTTATTTTGAACAGTATTTTCCGTGACTTTTGTATCAGCGGAGTCCGGAATAAGGGTTTCGTCGGACTTCTTTGCGCATCCGAACAGAGAGACGGATTGCAAAAGGATAACGAGAGAAAGAAATAAGGTAATTGTTTTTTTCATACGGTGCTCCTTTCGTGAATCGCGTTCCCGGATTATATGCGATATAGCCGCATATAAAATATATATTGTGTGTAATTCGGAAATTGCGCCGTTATATGCATTTTATGCTGAATTTGAAATATTTATAGTTACATAAACATTATATCAGATTTTTTCGTGTTATGCAAGTTTTTTAACAGATAAATGAGATCCTTAATTATAGTATTAAATTTCAATCCATATCCCCCGTGTGGTGATGCGGAACCTTGCAACTTAATGCTACTCATTACAATTTAACTATTGACAAAGTATTAACAAAGTGATATAATTTGTTACGACAATATCCGATGATTTTTTTGGAATCGCTTACCGAAACCGAAAAAGGAGGATACTCCGGAGAATCCCGCAGACGGGTGCCGAAGGTGCAAGGCGTTATGCCGAATCTCTCAGGCAAAAGGACGGAGCAGAATTAAAAAATAAAAAAGTTCTGCATTGTTTTTCTCCGGAGCTATTGATGTTTCATCGGTAGCTTTTTTATTTTATTTTTAGGGGTAACGGAAAATGGATACTGTTTTAAAAATTGTGCAGACCATTAACTCGTACCTGACAGACTATATCCTTATAGTACTTCTTGTCGGGACGGGAATCATCTTTACCGTAAAGACAAAATTCGTTCAGGTTCGGTGCTTCGGCGAAGGAATGAAAAGAGTTTTCGGTAATGTGTCGCTGAAAGGCGGTAAACAGAAGGGAGGATTGACATCCTTCCAGGCTCTTTCCACGGCTATCGCGGCTCAGGTAGGTACAGGAAATATTGTAGGCGCTTGCGGAGCTATTCTCCTCGGAGGTCCCGGTGCGATATTCTGGATGTGGGTTATCGCTTTCCTCGGAATGGCAACGATTTACGCAGAAGCGATCCTTGCACAGGAAACGAGAGTTGTTCATGAGGACGGAAGCGTAGACGGCGGTCCCGTGTATTACATAAAGACTGCTTTTAAGGGAAAATTCGGAAAATTCCTGGCGGGATTCTTTGCACTTGCAAGTACGCTCGCTCTCGGATTCTTCGGACTTATGGTTCAGTCTAACTCCATAGGCGAGACATTTAATACGGCGTTCGGCATTCCCACATGGATAGTCGGTCTAGTTCTTGCCGCTATTGCAGGATTTATCTTCATCGGAGGTATTCAGAGAATTGCCGCTGTTGCGGAAAAGATAGTTCCCGTTATGGCGGTGCTTTATATCATCGGCGGACTTATTATAATTGCATTCAGGATTAAATACATCCCCGAAACGTTTGCAATGATTTTTAAGTTCGCGTTTAAGCCTAACGCAATAATCGGCGGTACCGTAGGTTACGCTCTTAAAACAGCAATAAGCCAGGGTGCAAAAAGAGGACTTTTCTCAAACGAAGCAGGTATGGGTTCGACTCCTCATGCACACGCTATGGCGAAAGTTGCAAGACCGCACGATCAGGGCGTTACGGCAATAATCAGCGTGTTCCTTGATACATTCGTCGTTCTTACAATGACGGCTCTTGTTGTTATTTCCACACTTTATGCAGGAAACGGACCTCTTGCAGAAGGCGCGGCAGACGGATTGTCAAAGACGAATATGGCGCAGATTGCTTTCGGTTCGGTTTTCGGCGAAGGAATCGGCAATACGTTCGTTGCGATCTGCCTCCTGTTCTTTGCGTTCACAACAATCATAGGCTGGAACTTCTTTGGGCAGATCAACTTTGATTACCTTTTCGGTAAAAAATTAAGACTTGTTTATTCAATAATCGGAATAGGATTTGTATTCCTCGGTTCTATTCTTTCAAATGATCTTGTTTGGGAGCTTACGGATATGTTCAACTACCTGATGGTAATCCCAAACGTTATCGCGCTTATCGCTCTTTCTAATATTGTAAAGAAAGACGCACTTGAATCTAAAAAGAAAAAATAACGGTTTTTTAGGACTTCATTCTTCGCTTTAAGCGGAGAATGAAGTCTTTTTTGCTTGCTTTCTTGACAATGATTTCTTAAACTGCTATACTGTTTACGGATATTTTACGGAGTTGCTTTCAAAGAGCTTTTTTGGACGAAAAAGCGATGAGAGGCTGTTTATAGGATGATTTATGTACGTAATTCTAAGGTTCTTTGACCCGATAAAAGGATCAAACGAATCAAATGATAAAAAAACAAATCGGAGGAGCAGATGCTGTTTGAAAAACTTCTTTTCCCGTCAGAAATGCGCTCTTCATACGAAGACCTGACCCCGGAATATCTTCATTCCATCGGTAAAAAGTATATAGTGAGCGATATTGACAATACACTTGTGACGTATGACGACGAAAAACCGACAGAGCGGCTTCTGAGATGGCTCCGTATGATGGATCGGGGAGGTGTGACCGTTGCTTTTATTTCAAATAATTCAAAAGAGCGTGTAGACCTTTTCAACAATGAACTCGGATACATCGCTTATTCAAAAGCGGGTAAACCTAAAACGGGGAAGATTTATGAGGCAATACGCGAGATGGGAGGAAATCCTGAAAGTACGCTTTTTCTCGGAGATCAGCTTCTCACGGACGCTCTCTGCGCTAATCGCGCGGGGATTTATTCGGTTATTGTACCTCCGATACGCGACAAAAGAAATCTGTTCTTCCGTGCAAAAAGATTC
>CAKSJC010000111.1 GCA_934462885.1 uncultured Eubacteriales bacterium
GAATATCGTCGTAAACACATTCCCCATAGTCGCCGAGTTCGAGTTGTTTATTGAAATAAAATCCCGCAAGCTCGAGATTGTCGAGAAAGAAAAAATTAGCCCCGAGTCCGTTATAACCGTCTATAACGAACGCTCGCTCAAGCTCGCCGATTATCTCGCCGAAATATTTAACGGCCGTTATACGTACCTCGGTTTTGAAGAACTTACCACAGAAGGTGCGGCAACCGAGGCAATGCTTACCAACTTCACAAACGGCAGGTCGATCTTTATCGGCGGTCAGTCTCTCGGAAGTCTTGAAAACAGCGAACTGAGAAACTATTCCGACAACATCGGCGTTGTTCCGCTTCCGAAAATGGATGAATCCGACAGATATGTTACAGCGGTTCACGATACTACCGAAGTCGGATTCATTCCGATTACGTCAAGCGTGAATAATCTTGACTTCATTTCGGCGGTTGCAGAAGTTCTCTGCCGCGAAACAGGAAAGAACGTTATGCCCGCTTACTACGAATCCGCTCTAAAAATCAAATATACCAGAGATAAGACGTCCGCAGAAATGGTCGATCTTATACACGATAACATAGGAAATACTTTCGCTCTCGCATGGTCGCAGGCTCTCGGTCAGGTGTTCATGCAAGCTACGTTCTATCCCGCAGCAACAGGCGGAGACTTCACCTCATCCTATAAGTCAATTCAGCGCCTTGTAAACAGACAGCTCCAAGCGACGATCGAAACCTTTGAAGAACGCAAAGCTGAAGAACAGTAATTTACGCTTCCGCAAATTTTTTCATCATACTAAACAAAAGATATATCCGATGCGCCGGCGCATCGGATATATCTTTTGTTTTTGAAATTTATTTGTGTACCGTCATTCGCCGGCATGGATTTTTATAGATTATTATAAAAATGACAAGTTGTTATCATTTTTTCAGCCGTACAACAGAGTGTTTTTTCTTTCTGTTACATATTGAATAAGAAGTAACGGGATTTTCGTCAAATAAGCATTTTCCGGCACATCCGTCTTCTCCGATTTAAACGTGAATTTTTCGTAAATCTTACGAAAATTGATTTTTTTGAGTAGATATTTGGCAAAATATATGTTATAATATTCAGTGCGAAACTGTATGTATGCCGAAAAGCACTATTTTCGGCGTTACAAGCGGTCAAGTATGCCAAAAATATATTTAAATAAATGCGGAGGTACATTTTAATGTCCAAAAAGTATGTATACCTGTTCTCCGAAGGAAACGCAAATATGCGTGAACTCCTCGGCGGCAAGGGTGCGAACCTCGCTGAAATGACAGGTCTCGGTCTCCCCGTTCCTCAGGGTTTCACTATTACCACAGAGGCTTGCACTCAGTATTACGAAGACGGCAAGCAGATTAACGATGATATCCAGGCTCAGATCATGGAATATATCGACAAAATGGAAAAGATCACGGGTAAAAAGTTCGGGGACCACGAGAATCCTCTTCTCGTATCCGTTCGTTCCGGTGCAAGAGCATCCATGCCCGGTATGATGGACACTATCCTCAACCTCGGTCTTAACGAAGAAGTTGTCGAAGTTATGGCAAAGAAGTCCGGAAACCCCAGATGGGCTTACGACTGTTACAGAAGATTCATCCAGATGTATTCCGACGTTGTTATGGAAGTCGGAAAGAAATACTTTGAACAGCTCATCGACAAGATGAAGGAAGAAAAGGGAGTTACTTTCGACGTTGACCTTACCGCCGACGACCTCAAGAATCTTGCTAACCAGTTCAAAGCAGAATACAAAGAAAAGATCGGCGTAGATTTCCCCTCCGATCCTAAAGAACAGCTTATGGGCGCTATCAAAGCGGTATTCCGTTCTTGGGACAACCCCAGAGCTAACGTATACAGACGTGACAACGATATTCCGTACTCTTGGGGTACCGCTGTAAACGTACAGATGATGGCATTCGGTAATATGGGCGACGACTGCGGTACAGGCGTTGCTTTCACACGCGATCCCGCAACAGGCGAAAAACATCTCATGGGCGAGTTCCTTACAAACGCTCAGGGCGAAGACGTTGTTGCCGGCGTTCGTACTCCTATGCCTATCGCTCAGATGGCTGAAAAGTTCCCGGAAGCTTTCGATGAATTCAAGAAAGTTTGCTCCATCCTCGAAAACCACTATCACGATATGCAGGACATGGAATTTACCGTTGAACACGGAAAGCTCTTTATGCTCCAGACAAGAAACGGTAAGAGAACCGCTCCCGCTGCCCTTAAGATTGCCTGCGACCTCGTTGACGAAGGAATGAAGACAGAGCAGGAAGCAGTTCTTATGATTGATCCGAGAAACCTTGACACTCTTCTCCATCCGCAGTTCGACGCTAAGGCTCTTAAGAAGGCTGTTCCCATGGGCAAAGGACTCGGCGCGTCTCCCGGAGCAGCTTGCGGTAAGATCGTATTTACCGCTGACGACGCTGAAGCTTGGAAGGCAAGAGGCGAAAAAGTAGTTCTCGTAAGACTTGAAACATCTCCCGAAGATATCACAGGTATGAAAGCCGCTCAGGGTATCCTCACGGTTCGCGGCGGTATGACATCTCACGCAGCCGTTGTTGCCCGCGGTATGGGTACTTGCTGTGTTTCCGGCTGCGGCGATATCAAGATGGATGAAGAAAACAAGAATTTCACTCTCGCAGGAAAAACTTTCCACGAGGGCGATTACATCTCCATAGACGGTTCCACAGGTAACATCTATGACGGAATCATCCCGACCGTTGACGCTACCATCGCAGGAGAATTCGGCAGAATCATGGCATGGGCCGACAAGTACAGAAAGCTTAAAGTTCGTACCAACGCCGACACTCCCCGTGACGCAAAGAAAGCTCGTGAACTCGGCGCTGAAGGTATAGGTCTCTGCCGTACAGAGCATATGTTCTTCGAGGCTGACAGAATCGCCGCTTTCCGCGAAATGATCTGCGCCGACACTGTTGAAGAAAGAGAAGTTGCTCTTGAAAAGATTCTTCCCTACCAGCAGAACGACTTTGAAGCTCTCTATGAAGCTCTCGAGGGCGCTCCCGTTTGCATCAGATTCCTTGATCCCCCGCTTCATGAGTTCGTTCCCACCGAAGAAGACGATATCAAACTGCTTGCCGAAACACAGGGCAAGTCCGTTGAAGCTATAAAGGCTATCATCGCTTCTCTCCATGAGTTCAACCCGATGATGGGTCACCGCGGATGCCGTCTCGTTGTAACTTATCCCGAAATCGCAAAGATGCAGACAAAGGCTGTTATCCGTGCGGCAATAAACGTTCAGAAAGCTCATCCCGATTGGAACGTTCGTCCCGAGATCATGATTCCGCTTGTAGGAGAAATCAAAGAGCTTAAGTTCGTTAAGAACATCGTAGTTGAAACCGCTGACGCTGAGATCGCTTCCGCAGGCATTAAGCTTGATTACGAAGTAGGTACGATGATCGAGATTCCGCGCGCAGCTCTCACAGCCGACGAGATCGCAAAGGAAGCCGACTTCTTCTGCTTCGGTACAAACGACCTCACACAGATGACATACGGCTTCTCACGTGATGACGCCGGAAAGTTCCTTGCAGCTTATTACGACGCGAAGATCTTCGAAAACGATCCGTTTGCTAAGCTCGACCAGGTAGGCGTCGGAAAACTCATGAAGATGGCTATAAGCTTAGGCAGACCTGTAAATCCGCACCTCCACATCGGTATCTGCGGCGAACACGGCGGCGACCCGTCCTCAGTTGAGTTCTGCCACCAGATCGGTCTCGACTACGTTTCATGTTCTCCTTTCAGAGTTCCGATCGCACGCCTTGCAGCAGCACAGGCTGCTATTAAACAAAAGTAGGCTATCGTCCCGTCAGTGGAAAACTGAATAGACCTATCGTATGTACGGTGAGGATGCTCGTCATCCTCACCGTATTCTTTTATCTCTACGCCGGCTTTTCCTTTTCTTCCCTCAATAGCGCCGATAATGGCTTGCTTTTTATTCGGTGCGAAGTTCAGATCCCAACGGTAATGACCGTTATCAACGGGAGTAATGCGGCACACAAATTTCTCAATTATATCGCTGTCGATGGATGGACCGGAAAAGTCGAGCATGGAATCGAGGGCAGCTTCGATTGCCGTCATATCAAGGGCATCCGTTCCATCATCAAATGCGGAATTTAATCTGCCAAGTTCTTCATTCAAGGCTGCAAGCTCAGTTTCGGCTTTTTGCCGCAAAGTTTGAAACTGCTCTTTTGAAATCTCACCGTCTGCACGCATGGCGATCAGATTTTCCATTCGTCCCGTTGCCCGGCTGATTTTCCCTTGCACGGCGGCAATCGTGGCCTTATTTCTGCTTGCGTCCGCTTGATAGCACTCACGGAGCAGTTTATATGCCAGCTTCGCATCTTCCTTTCTGTCCGCCCAAATGGCTTCAAATATTTTCTTTGCCATAAGGTCGAGCTTCCAGTCGCCAACCATGCGAATATCGCAGTAGCCATCCGTGTCCAAGCCGTTTTTCTCCCGAAAGCCTTTGCTGCCGTTATTAACTTGGTTGTAGCATTGATAGCCGTAAACCGTATCGCCGCGCTGATTGGTGCGCCACTTGTTTTTGCGGAAAGTTGAGCCGCAGGAGCAGCGGAGTTTTCGCAACCAAACATCTTGGGATGCCCGCTTACCGTAGGTGCGCTCACCCTTATTGACGATCATTTTTGTCGTTCGGGTTTTTCGGATTTCCTCACATCGCTTAAAGACTTCTTCAGGGATGATCGGCTCAAAATCGCCCTTTACATAGAGATAAGTGCTTTCGTCAAGGTTTTTGATACGCTTTTGTTCCAGATAGTTATTGCTGTATGATTTCAAATAGCATTTGTACCCCATGTAGGTTGCATTTCTCAAAATGCGGCTGATTTTTGAAACGCTCCAGCTTACATTACCGTGACCGTCTTTTCTCTGTCGGCGGCAAAGCTCTTTGCAGATTTTTGTTTCGCCCAGTCCCTCCAAATAGAGATCGAAAATCATTCGGACGGTTTCTGCCTGATCTTCGTTGATTACATAAGTTCCGTTTACACGGTCATAGCCGATGATATTGCCGCTGCCGTACAGCACGCCGTTATCACGACTGATTTTTTGCCCGGCACGGACACGCTCGGAGATTTTACGGCTTTCCTCTTGCGCAAGGGTCGCCATGATCGTCAGCCGCAGCTCACCATCGCCGTCCATCGTCCAGATATTATCCTCGACGAAATAGACCTCTACGCCGTAGTTCTTTAATTCTCGTGTCATAACGAGCGTATCAACCGTATTGCGGGCAAAACGGCAAACCTCACGGGTGACGATCAGGTCGAAATCTCCTTGCTTTGCGTCCTCGATCATCTGCATAAATGCGGGGCGCTTTTTTGCCTGCGTGCCCGTGATGCCCTCGTCAATATATTTATCAAGCACCGTCCAGTTCGGGTGGTATTTCGCTTGATCTTCGTACCATTGCATTTGGTTTTCCAAAGCCGCCAACTGCGCCTCGTGCTCCGTGGATACACGCCCATAGAAAACGGTCTTGCGCTCTTTGTTCCGATCCAAAACGAAAGTGTTTGGAATCTTGAACACCGTATTTGTCTGATACATAAACATACCTCCTTGGTTTGGTATCTTTATTTTACTGCCGGAAGGGCTGAATGTGAAATGTGCGAATCCGTGTGCTTTTTCGCATTGATATAGGTTTGACGGTTCACAAGCCCTTTTTCAAAGAGGATTTCTATCAGAAGTACGGCGACATGGATTTTATCCTTTTCAATTTTAATTTTTTGCGCCATCGTTTTCCTCCTACTTGCTTTTTTGAATCAGTTCATAGTCGAAACCTTTTCTGCTGTTGCAGTAGGTGCAGGTGTCCTTCGCCACCTGCACCGGGTCGATCCTGCGCAAATAATAAGCACCTGTGCCGTAGAAATTATCGGCGCAGG